>CAJXXJ010000183.1 GCA_913062745.1 uncultured Phaeodactylibacter sp. | reverse complement strand
CCACTACGGCCGCTATTATCTGGCGGACTGGCGGGCGCTGGCCAGCAAAGCTGCCCGGGAAACCTTCTGGGGGTGTTCCTATCTGTGCAACCGCTCCTTCAATTATTTTGGCATCCGCCACCGCTCTAAGCCCTGGATTTGCAACCAACTGGGCTACTGCGGCTATGTGGTGCGGCACGACCCGGAGCCGGCCGCATTTGCTGTCTTTTCCGGCTTCGAGCGCTCGCTGTGGGTGTTTATCCACACCATATACAGCTCTCACTTCCTGGAGCGCCTGCCCGATGGCGGGCAACGGATAGAAGCCGTTATAGAAGCAGAGCGCGCACAGGGCACCCCCTACTGGCAGCCTTACCACGGGCAGCCTCCGGTGCCGGGCTATCCGTACGCAGCGGCAGAGCTCATCTACACCTGGAGCGAACATCCGATCAATAATTTATGTGTAAGCTGTACGCGTGCGACGGACCATCAGTGGGTTGATAAAATTCGGCGGGCGGAGTACCGTGCAGCATACTCTGATCAAAATCAAAGGGCTATGCAATTTCGCCAGCCGTGATACCGTTGTATACTCCGTTTTAGACTATGGGCGCTTCGGCTGTGGCCTTTTGCCCCTGCTGCGTCCAAATCACCAACCCCATGATTGCATTTGCCGGCTGTGCCGGCAGGTCACCAAAAAATAACAATTATGAAAAGCGTATTATTCGTTGCTATTCTGTTTCCGCTGTCAGTAAGTTTTGGGCAGGTGGAGCTTGATGCGATCACCCGGGCACTGAGCCAGGGGGATGCTGCATCTCTCAGCCGGTACTTTGACCAGCGCGTAGAAGTTTCGATTCTCGATGAGAGCGATGTGTATGCCAAAGACCAGGCGGCCGCCGTTCTGAAGCGCTTTTTTTCCGCCAACCGGCCTTCTTCTTTCAGCACGGTGCACAAAGGGACGAGCTCCAACAACAACTCCCGCTACTGCATCGGTAACCTCGTGGCCGGTGGGAAAACCTACCGCGTGTACATTTATCTTAAAAACTCCGGAGGGCAGGAGCTGATACAGGAGCTCCGCTTTGACGAAGAATAAAGTCAGCGCTCCAGCACCCCCATCCCAAAAAGCGCAAAATCATACCTGACCGGGTCTTCAGCGTCAAAGCGGCGCAAAGATTCGGTCAGCTCCAGCACCGCCTGCCAGTCGGCTTGCTTGCGGGTAAGCAAACCAAGCCGCCGCGCTACCCGCTCTACATGGACATCGAGTGGCATCAGCAACTGAGCCGGCCGGATATCCTCCCACAAGCCGAAATCCACGCCCCGCCCGTCCCGGCGGACCATCCACCGCAAAAACATATTGAGCCGTTTGCAAGTCGACTTCCGCGCCGGCGTGGCAACGTGTTTCCGGGTACGCTGCGGCGCGAAAGGCAGGCTGAAAAAGTCTTCGTGAAAACCGCGCAGCGCCGGGCCGATGTGCGGAGCATCCGGGCTCAGGTGGCGGCTGAAGGCCTGCTGCAGGGAGTCGTGCTGACGGTAGTATTGTTGGAAAAATTCCAAAAAGTACAAGGTGTCTACCGGCTGAAAAGTACGGTGCTTAAAACCGAGAAAACGCTCCCGGTCTTTTTCCTCGTGCTGCGTGATAAAGGCGTAAGGAGCACCGTCCATCAAGTCAATGAGTTCCTGTGATTTATTGATGATTGTTTTGCGCTGCCCCCAGGCGAGCATGGAGGACCAAAAACCCATAATCTCAATATCCTGCAGCCGGGAAAACTGATGCGGGATGGAGATCGGGTCCTCCTCAATGAAAAGGGGGCGGTTGTACTGCTGCACCAGTTCTTCCAGGTAGGTCTTCAAATCTTTCTGCACAGCAGTCTTCGGTTTTTACTTTGGGGATTGATACATTTCAAAACGAGCCAGGCCCAGGCGCTGCAGGAAATGTGAAAACGATACGCGCAGTACACCCAGCCCGTATTTGGTGCTGCGGGCCAGGTTGATGGAAGAGGCTTCCTCGAAGTATTTGGTCGGGCAGGTTACTTCCGCGATGTGGAAGCCGGCGTAGATGATTTGCGAAAGCATCTCATTGTCAAAGACAAAATCATCCGAGTTGGCATTGAAATTTATGCGCTCCAGCACGTCCCGGCTAAACGCGCGGTAGCCGGTGTGGTACTCTGACAGCTTGTAGTTGATCAGCAGGTTTTGCGTAAGCGTGAGGGCGCGGTTGGCAATGTACTTGTATACAGGCATGCCTCCCTGCAGCGCCCCTTTGCCGAGTATGCGGGACCCCAGCACTACGGGGTACAGCTCGTCGCCGATGATGTTCACCATAGCGGGGATCAGCTTCGGGGTGTACTGATAGTCCGGGTGCAGCATGATGACGATGTCACCACCCAGTTCCAGCGCTTTGTTATAGAGGGACTTTTGATTGCCGCCGTAGCCTTTATTATCCTCGTGGACGATGATATGCTCAATGCCAATTTCCTTTGCCAGTGCCGAAGTGTTGTCCCGGCTCGCATCATCGCAGAGAATGACCTCATCTACCAGGTCAAAAGGAATCTCCGCATAGGTTTTTTCCAGGGTAAGCGCCGCATTATAAGCGGGGAGCACAACCACTACTTTTTTGCCTTTGTACATGCTGTTGTAATTGTGGGCGCAAAGATAGAAAAAATAAGCAGCGAACCACCCTTTAGCTCCCCCGGCTGCTCCTCACGAACTTTTCCCGGCTTCAGTTCTTTAGTAGTGGAACATCATGCAAACCCGGGAGATACAAAACAGACCATATCATGCGCAAAGTGTTGATCATTATCGGAATTGTCCTGCTGGCGCTCATCGGCATCAGCGTAGTGGCCGGCCTCATTGTAAACGAGCCGCGGCCCGAAGGCGTACAGAGCCCGCGGGCGGATGCGATGGCCGAACAGATGCTGCAGGCTATCAATCACAACGCCTGGGAGCAGACCCGGTACCTGCGGTGGACCTTTCCCGGCGGGCACCATTATGTTTGGGACAAGGCAAAAGGGCTGGTGCAGGTAAAGTGGGAAAGTACGGAAGTGCTGCTGCGCACCGCAGATGTTTCCGGCAAGGCCTGGCGCAATCAGCAGCAACTGAAAGGCGAAGCTGCGGAAGAAGCGATTCAGACAGCCTGGGGCTATTTCTGCAACGACGCCTTCTGGCTGAACGCTCCGGCTAAAGTATTTGACCCCGGCACCAGGCGCAGGATTGTGCAGTTAGAAGAAGGCGGGGAGGGGCTGCTGGTCATCTACGAATCCGGCGGGGTGACCCCCGGCGACGCCTACCTGTGGGTACTCGGCGATGATGGGCTGCCGGCTTACTATCGCATGTGGGTATCTATTGTGCCCATAGGCGGGCTCAAAGCGAGCTGGGAAGACTGGATCACCCTGCCTACCGGCGCTAAAATAGCTGCCACCCACGATCTAGGCATCATGACCACCAGCCTGACGAATATCAAAGGCGGAACAGCGCTGAGCGATATCGGGCTGGAAGTATACCCCTTCGAGGCGTTGGGAGAACGGGAAGCGCTTTCCCGCCTCAGCGTGGAGCAATAAATAAGGGGCGCTATGACGAAACAACAGACGGGCTCACCTCCTGCAGGAAGTGAGCCCGTTTGTTTGTTGTTTTCGCATGCCGTGGCAGCAGTTACTGCTTCATCTCATCCAGCAGGCGTTGCAGCTCGGCCCGTACAAAGTCGCCCAGCTCACTGACGTATTCCCGGCTAAAGTTGAATTCAATGCCTGCAGCCCGGTAAATTTCGCGGATGTTGCGGGTGTAGCCCAGCTTGAGGGCACCGAGATAGTTAGAAACTGCCCGTTCCGGGCTTTCGCGGAATTGCTTCCAGATTGCGATGGCACCTAACTGAGCCATACCGTATTCGATGTAGTAAAACGGAACTTCAAAAATGTGCAGTTGTTTATGCCAGAGGTGTTCCTGATAGCGCTCCAGTTCAGAGTGGTCTACCACGCTTGAATTGAAATAGCGCATCGTGTCCAGCCATGCTTTTTTACGCGCCTCCCGGCTGTGCTCAGGGTTGGTATACAGCCAGTGCTGAAACTTGTCAATGGTTGCAATCCAGGGCAGCACCTTGAGGACGTACTCCAGCTGCGCAATACGGGCCCGGCGCAGTTCTTCTTCATCCGGGAAGAAAATGTCCCAGTATTCCATCGTGAGCAGCTCCATGGTCATTGCGGCCAGTTCGGCCACTTCTGAGGGTACCCGTTTGGAGGTTTTGAGTTTGTAATGGCTGGTCAGATGGCTATGGATAGCGTGGCCAGCCTCGTGCATCAGCGTACGCATATCGCTCAGGCTGGTAGTTGCATTCATGAAAATGAAAGGCACGCCGGTCAGGTGCAGCGGCATGTTGTAGCCACCCGGCCGTTTGCCGGGGCGGGACTCCAGGTCGAGGTGCCCCAATTCCCGCATCAGGCGGAGGGTTTCCCCAAAACGCGGATGCAGTTTGTCCAGGCAGACGATCGTCTTCTCCACCAGCTCGTCGGTAGTTTCAAAGGGCCGCAGCGGCCGGTCGCTCGTCGGGTCTACAAACAAATCCCAGGGCCGGAGCTGATCCAGTTGCAGCTTGTCCTTCCGGAAACGGTTGGCCTCATCGATGATGGGGATAATTTCTGTTTTGATAGACTGGTGGAAGTCTTCGCAGTCTTTCACTTCGTAGTCAAAGCGGCCAAGCGCCTGAAATTTAAAATCCCGGAAATTGTCGAAGCCGGAATTGCAGGCGATGCGGTGTCGCATGCGCAGCAGCTCGTCAAACAGGTCCTCCAGGGCATCCGTCTCCTGCTGCAGGCGTTCGTGTATTTTGTGGTAAACGGTCTCCCGGTACTCCCGTGAGGGTTCTTCCAGCAGGGAGCTTGCCTTCTGCAGCGTCATCTGTTTGCCGTTGACGCCTATAGTCATCTCGGAGAAGATTTTCACATACTCCTTTGACTTCATTTGAATATCAGTGGCCAGCGGGATGCTGTCTTCACTGAAAAGGTCAACGGCATTGCGCACATTGCGCAAATGGATATGGTAATGCTCAGGCTCCAGCTCCCGGGTAAAGGGGCAGGCTACGAGTTTTTCGTTAAGCTTGTGTTCGAAGGAAGTGATTTTAGGAGCGAGCTGCTGAACGGCGTACTGATAAAGGGCTTCTGCCTTCTCGTCTGCACTGTCAATCGTAATTTTGATATACCGCCAGGAAAAGGCCTCGCTTACTACGGCATCCAGCTCGCTTTTGTCTTTGATCCACTGCTTGAGTTCAGTCAGAGATTCGATCGGACGCTGAAGGAGTTCATTGTAGTAAGGCTTAAGTCTGGCCCAGGTCGTTACTTTAAATTCTTTAGGCACAAAGGCCCGGTCGTGTTCTTGCAGAACGGTAGCCGTTTTGGTCATGAGATTCATGATTTAGTGTTGCAGCCCCGTAGGTCGAAAGATGGAAGGGGGCGAGGCACAAACGGGGATTATAATTTATAAAACGAAGCCCGGTCGTATGGGCCCGAATTTTGCAGTTTATGCAAAGGTTTACGGTGGATGTGTTGATTTGTTGCCTGCCCTGCCGGAATATTCCTAAAATCCCGGATTATTCCTCTTCCTCACTGCTATCGTCCGCTTCCTCTTCAAGCAGACCGCTCTCTTGCAGGTAAGTAAACCATTTCACCACCTTCTTGATGTCACCGGTAAAGACCCGGTCCGGGTCATAATTTGGCAGTACATCAGCAAAGTATTCACGGAGCGCATCAGCTCCGGCAGAAGTAGCGGGCGGCGGGTTGTCCTGCAGCTGCTGCTTCATATTGCGAAAGACGTTTTTCAGCTCTGTGGAGTCGCCGTCATCCGTATAGATGGCGATAGACTCGAGCGGAGTAAACTGGTGCTTTCGGGAAGAAGCGAAGCGCCGTTTGCCCGTCTTGATATCCTCAATGATCAGGCCGTTGCTGCGGTTAGCTGCCATGCTGTACAAGCCCGGCAAGCCACTTACTGCGATCAAGTTGTCAAGTTTCATGTAAGGTCTCCTTTTGTCAATGAAGGGGGCAAAGTTAAGAACAAAACGGAGAGAAGTACAGCACGCAGGCTGCCATTATTATCCGTTGCGAAAAAAGAGACACTAAAGGGGGTAGAGGGGGCTGAAAAGGGGGCTTGCTGCCACAGGCATCAGCCTTAAAACAGGCGTATAAAAGTATTTGGCTTTATGCAGGGGAAAGGGGTATTGCAGGCATATTTGTGTATGACATCAAAGGTAAGCAATAATTAAATGCCACCCAATTATTTAGGCAGTTTATTCTTCTTCCTCCTCCGCTGCCCCCACTGCTTTGCGCAATTGGCTGGGCAGTAGGGAAACCTGCCCGGCACTGAGCTTTTCCAGGCTGAGCGCAAAGAGGATGTACAGCTCTGTGATACCGGGAACAGGCATGAAGATAAAGCTGAAGAAAGGCAGAAAGCGCGGCAGGTCTTTCAATTGGTGGAAAGCCGCTTGTATTTCCGCTTCACTGGGCAGCTGCTCCTCTTTCAGCCCGGGGCCCAGCCGGTTGCGGAACAAGGTGCCGAAGGTGCGTGCCATTTCTCTGGTCTCTACCGCTTCCATGCGGGCAGCTTTGCTCAGTTTAGCCACATTTTCGTAAATGGCCTGCCCGATAAGGACCAGCCCGGCCTTTCTGGCCTGATAGAAGTGAAGGCCCGGACCAAACTGGTACAAAAAAGCCCCGAGGCTGGCCTTGCCGCTCAGCAGCTCATCGTCGGTAATCTTGAGGCGGAAGGCCAGCGCGCGCAGCATGCTGTCTTCCTGCAGGTCAATATCTGCATCGGCGTACACGGAAAGCAGCGCGATATCCATCAGGTAGCGCCGGCCCAGCCAGCTCAGCCCGGGAGGGATTTGGATATCTTCTACCGCTACGCCAATCCGGAACAGGTTGCGCAGCATAGCCTGGTCTTCTTTCCGCAGCCATCCGGAAGAGCGCCGGAACTGACGGCTCAGAAAGTGCTCCTGCCGGGCAATTTCCCAGTCAGCGTGGACGGCTGCTGCCATAATCTTGACGGTCAGTATTTTCATTTCCCGCTTCTGCGCAAGCATCTCCTCAAACCAGGAAGGCGGCAAAGGGGTGTTGGCCGATTGTTGCGCTATATAATAGTGCCGGAAGTAATAAAGGTCCCAAAACAACTGGCTGTTGATGCCGCTGTGGCGGAAATCAAAAAGGTGCTTTTTATACTGTACGCGCCGGAAGAGGATGTCCTCCACAAAATCAGCCTTTCCATCAA
>CAJXXJ010000182.1 GCA_913062745.1 uncultured Phaeodactylibacter sp. | reverse complement strand
TGCCTGATATACCTATTGCTGTATTGGATGCTAATGTGCTTTACCCCGCTCCCGTTCGTGATATCCTGCTCAGCGCTAGCGCAAAAGGATTGTTTTTCGCTAAATGGACACGCAAGATAAATGAGGAGTGGACCTATCACCTCTTGCGCAATAGAGATGACCTTGACCCTGCTCAGATCCATCGTACGGTAATGATCATGAATACGGCATTCCCCGAAGCCGAGGTCGAAGGCTACGAAAAACATATGGCATCTATCGAGCTTCCCGATCCACAGGATCATCATGTTTTGGCAGCGGCTTTACAAGCTAAGGCACATTATATAGTGACCCAAAACCTAAAAGACTTTCCAGACAATCAATTGGAACAATATGGTATCATAGCGCTTCATCCAGACATTTTCTTAAGTAACTTAATCGAAGTGGATCGTTCGAATATGGTTAAAGCTTTCAAGTCTTTGCACGCACGATTAACGCATCCACCGATTGAAGAAGGTAGACTTTTGCAAATTTTTAAGACCAATGGGCTGGTAAACTTTTCAAATTTGATTAAAGATGCCTTAAAGTAAACAGCACTACTCATATCTTTACCCCAAAACCACTCATGCCCATCCACCTTTACAACACCACTGCTGAAGCCCTCATTTTTGATATGGACGGCACTATGGTCGACAATATGATGGCCCACCACCGTGCGTGGCAGCGCAAGCTCCGCAGCCTCGGCCTCAAAATGGACCTGGAGGAGGTGCGCGAAAAAATCCACGGCGTCAACGAGGAAATCCTGCTGCGGCTGTTTGGCGACCGCTTCGATGAAGCCGAGCGCCGCTACCATGCACAGGATAAAGAGGCGGAATACCGGCGGGTGTTTGAAACAGAGCTGCGGCTGCTTGATGGCCTGCCGGAATTTCTGGAAAATGCCCGGGAAGCAGAAATTAAAATGGGCATTGGCACCGCCGCGCCCGCAGAAAACGTAGATTTCGTACTCGACAAACTCGAGCTGCGCGACTGGTTTGGCACCGTCAAGCACGCCGGTGATGTCACCAAAGGAAAGCCCGACCCGGAAATCTATCAGCTGGTCGCAGAAGGCCTGGGCGTACCGGTGCAGGACTGCGTTATTTTTGAAGACAGCCCTACTGGCGCCCAAGCGGCCCACAACGCAGGCAGCCCCGTAGTAGTAGTAACCACCACGCATCAGCCGGAAGAATTTAGTCACCTGCCCAACGTACTGCAGTTTATCAAAGACTTTCGGGAATTGACCTACGACTTTGGCTAAGGTTTTTCCTTACCTTCCTGTCCGCAAATTTTTAACCAACAGGATTAGTATGTCAAAGAAAAAGTTATTTACTCCATTGTTAATGGGGCTGCTACTGCTACCCTTTAGCCTGATCAGCCAGGAAGCCGAAGCCATCTGGGCAGAGATGCAGGAAATTGCCGTCGTTGAGCAAAAAGTTATGATGCCCATGCGCGATGGCATCCGCCTGGCTACCGACATTTACCGGCCCAAAACGGATGAGCCGGTGCCCGTCATTTTCTCCAAAACGCCTTACAACTTCAACCTCTACAGCGAGGGCGAGCTCAACAAGCGGCAACTACAGCGCGCGATGGAAGCCGTCAAGCGCGGCTACGCCTACGTGGTGCAAAACGAACGCGGCCGCTACTTCTCCGAGGGGGAGTGGGACATTTTGGGTGTACCCATTACCGACGGCTACGATGCCTTCAGCTGGATGGCAGAGCAGGAGTGGTGCAATGGCAAAATCGGTACGCTGGGCTGCTCCTCCACCGCAGAGTGGCAAATGGCGGTAGCTGCCCTCGACCACCCCTCTCACGCTGCTATGGTGCCGCAGGGCTTCGGCGCCGGCATTGGCACCGTGGGCGAGTACTACGAACAAGGCAACTGGTACCGCGGAGGGGCACAGCAGATGCTGTTTACCTCCTGGCTGTACTGGGTACAAAACGGCCGCATCCGCCCTACCTTCCCCAAGGATGCCACGCAGGAAGAGCTCATCCGCATGTCCCGCTTCTTCGACCTGGTCCCGGATGCACCTGACGTCGACTGGAAGGAAGCCTTTAAGCACCTGCCGGTGAAAGACATTATCGAAAATGTAGACGGCCCGCGCGGCATCTACAGCGAAATGATCCAACGCAAGCCAAATGACCCGGCCTGGTTTGAGGGAGGCCTGTACCACGATGATATGGGCTTCGGAGTGCCGAGCTTCTGGTTCACCTCCTGGTACGACGTATCGATCAGCCCTAACCTCGCGCTTTTCAACCACCTGCGCGAAAATCCGGAAGTGGGCGACGACCAGTACCTCGTCATCGCGCCGGTGCTGCACTGCGCGTACACCCGGGCTACTGAAAACACCATTGTGGGCGAACGCAGCGTAGGCGATGCCCGCCTCAACTACGATGAGCTGATTTACGGCTGGTTCGACTACTGGCTGAAGGGCGACGAAAGCGAAGATCCTTCCGACATGCCGCGCGTGCGCTACTACACTATGGGCAGCAATGAGTGGCAAACTGCGGAAACCTGGCCTCCACAGGCCGCTGAAATAACCACGTTCTACCTCGACAGCGAGGGAAGTGCGAATAGTGTATTCGGCGACGGCCAGCTGACTACCGATATGCCGGACGCCACGGACAAACCGGACGCTTTCACCTACGACCCGATGAACCCCGTGCCCAGCTACGGCGGCAACGTTTGCTGTACCGGCGGCGCAATTCAGGGCGGCTCCTTTGACCAGCAGGAGATGGAAGCCCGCAATGACATTTTGGTGTACACCACCGAACCGCTGCCGGAAGGCGTAGAGGTCAGCGGCTTTATCGAGACAACGCTTTACGTTTCCTCGGATGCGAAAGACACCGACTTTACCATCAAGCTGCTCGATGTATACCCGGACGGGCGGGCCTACAATCTGGATGAAACCATACAGCGGGTGCGTTACCGCGAAGGCTACGACAAGGAGGTCTTTATGGAAGAAGGCGAGGTATACGAAGTGGAGCTGACGCCTATGTCAACCAGTAACTACTTCGGGAAAGGGCACCGCATCCGCATCGAGGTGTCGAGCAGCAACTTCCCCCGCTTCACCCGCAACCTCAATACCGGAGGCAACAACTGGGATGAGACGGAGGGCGTTAAAGCGCACAACAAGGTACACCACTCCAAAGAGTATCCCTCTCAGATCCGGCTGCCAATCGTTAAGCGATAAGCCATAACAGCCGGCTGCCTTTCCGGTGGCCGGCTGTTATTTTGCTTTACGCAAGTAGATCGCTTTGAGGTAAGCCCCTTCCGGGAAACCGATGGGATGGTCGATATCGTGCTCCGTACGATCCTCCTCGGTAAAGTGATGGCCAGTTGGCAAACTGTGCAGCACCTTCTCAAAAAACAGCGGGGCCGGCACCCGGCTAGAGCAGGAAGCCATCAGCAGCATCCCGCCCGGAGCCACCAAAGGGGCAGCCAGCACAGCAAGCCTTTGGTAAGCCTGCAGCGCGCGTTCCTGTTCGCTTCCCCTTTTGGCAAAAGAGGGGGGATCCACCACTACGATATCGAATTGTTCCCCACTCTTCTTCAGTTCTTCCATCTGCTCAAAGGCATCGCCGGGCAGGGTTCGGTGCGTGCCCGACACTTCATTCAGCGCTGCGTTGTGCTTCGCCATTTCCAGCGCCTGCTCACTGATATCGAGGCTGACTACCTCCCGGGCACCGCCGGCCAGGGCATGCACAGAAAAGCCACCGGCGTACGCAAACACATCAAGCACCTTTTTTCCCTGCGCCATTTCTCCCACTCGCTTCCGGTTGTGCCGGTGGTCCAGAAAGTAGCCGGTCTTGTGCCCGTGCACCACATCGGCGCTAAAGCGGATGCCATGTTCCCGAAATACCACCCGGCTGTCGGCCAGCTCACCGTACAACACCTGCCCGTCCTGCAAGCCGAATAGCTCTTTGGGGCGCTGCTGCAGCAAACGGCTCAGGCGGAGTACCGCCACACTACATCGGCTTACGCGTAAAGCCGGCATCAGCACATCCCGCAGATAGGGCAGCCAGATGAATGAGTAAAGCTTGAGCACCAGCACCTGATCGTACACATCTGCCACCAGGCCCGGAAGACCGTCATTCTCCCCGTAGAGCAAGCGGTAACTGTTGGTCTCCGTTTCCAGCAGCGGCCGCCGGCGCTCGAACGCCTGTTCAATTTTGCCCGCCATCCAGCGCGCATCAATGACCGCTGGCTTATGAAACTGAAGCACCTTGATACGGATAGGCGAATGGGGGTCGTACAGGCCGGCCGCCAAAAACTTATCCTTCTTTCGGTCAAAAATAATGGCAAGGCTCCCGGCTGCCCCCTCTGCATTCTGGCTGACAATCGCTTCGTCGTATATCCAGGGGTGCTCATTACGCAGGGCGCGCTCTGCGGCTGGCTTTACTTTGACCGCCAGGCGGCGGGCGGGCGGGGCCGGTAAGTTTTCGAAAGGTGTATTCATATCCGCGTAAGGTTAGGCAAATGTAGGGAAGCTTGCAAAAAATTGGGGAAATTCTACCTGGCTCTCTGAGAGTGTTTATAAACGTGTGTGGCACACAGAGGCGCGGAGGACGCAGAGATTAACTACCAATGGGTTAGACATGACCTATTTCCGGCTGGCACGAGAGTGTTTAGAAATGTGTGTCTCGAAAAAAAGACGAGATTAGCGCGATGAAAGAAAAAGACACAAACCAGGGTCCAAGCGAGGGCTTCGACTTCAAGTCGTTTGAGGAATCTGCTGTCGAAGGGCTGCAGTCCGGCCGGCCGTTATTTGGTAAAGGAGGAATCTTGAAAGATCTGGTCAAGCACTTGGTAGAGGCCTCGCTGGAGGGGGAACTGGACCACCACCTTCAAGAGCAAAAGGCAGCCGACATATCGAACAAGCGTAATGGCAAGGGGCGCAAAAAAAAGGTTCGCACCGATGTTGGGGATATTGAGATACATACGAGCCGGGAGCGCCGGGGCGACTTTTCGCCCCAGACGGTGGGCAAGTGGAGCCGGGAAGTCGGAGCTGGTTTTGAGGACCAAATACTGGAGCTGTATGCGATGGGCAACAGCCAGGAAGACATACGGCGGCATCTTGAAAACATGTTCGGCGCTCAGTTAAGCAAAGGGGCAATCAGCGCGGTGACTGACCGGGTATGGGATACCGTCCTGGCATGGCAGCAGCGCCCTCTGGCCGGCATGTATGTGCTGGTATACTTGGATGCGGTGCATTATAAAGTCCGTGAAGAGGGGCAGGTAGTCACCAAAGCAGTCTACACCGTGTATGGCGTAGACGCCCAGGGCAGCAGAGACATCCTTGCCATCCACATTGGCCCCAGCGAAGGCGCGCACCAGTGGTCGCTTTATATCGAAGACCTCAAGCGGCGGGGGGTTGAAGATGTGCTTTTCTTTGCTGTAGACGGCTTGAGCGGCTTCAGCGAGGCGATCAGCCGGGTGTATCCGCAGGCAACTGTTCAACGCCGCATCGCCCATAAGATACGCACGAGCCTGATCGGGGTAGCTGACAAAGACCGCAAAGCAGTAGTCCGGGATTTGCGTACGGTATATCAGGCCAGCGACGAGCGGTCGGCCCTGCAAGCGTTGGAGGCCTTCGAGGACAAATGGGGCAAGCGCTATGCGCATATCGGCAAAAAGTGGCGCGACAACTGGCTGGAGCTGACGGCTTTCCTTGATTTTGGCCCGGAGATTAGGCGCATGGTTTATACTACGAACGCAGTAGAGAATGTCCACCGCCAAATGCGCAAAGTCACGAAGACAAAAGGAGCGTGGTGCACAGATAAAGCGTTAATGAAACAGCTGTACCTGAGCCTGATGCGCAACAGCAAGTCCTGGAACCGGAAAGTCTACAAATGGACAAAAATACAACAGGAGCTGATGGAGCTGTATGGCGAACGCTACAGCTCCAGGGTGGAGGCTTAAAGAAGCCGCCGCAGAGCCCGTTCATCAGCCGGAGGCTTGAAGGCCGTAGGCCGAAAGCCGAAGGCTGATGAACGGGCTCTAAAAAAGAGCAGAATCAATTATTAAACTTAGAGACACACATTTTTGAACACTACCGCTGGCGTTTAGTGAACAGTCTCCCCAGCCCAAGCGCAACAACTTTCCTTCTCCGGGAGGGGGCAGGGGGAGGAACTTTCAAAACCGGGTCGCTTATCTGGTTGATTCCTGAAAAATCCTTATACAGTACGCCTTCGCTACTCATTTTAATTTTCTGCCCCAGCAAACATTTGTAATTCAAAAGCTGTATATTCACCGACAGCAAATGCTCCAAGCACAACAAACATACCGCCCCATCGCCCTACTCATGGCGATCCTGCTCCTTACCTCCTCGGTGAGCTTTGCGGTAGATATGCATTTCTGCAAAGGCGAGCTGAAATCCATCAGTTTCTGGGGCAAAGCGCCGAGCTGCCACGAGCAGGCTGCCGCCAAAATCACCTGCCCCCACCACCGGAAGTTGATGGCAGAAAAGGGCGAAGCGGCACTGGAAAAATCCAACTGTTGCGACAACCATACCGTGCTGGTAGAAGCAGATCACGACCGACAAATGCAAACTGCAACGGAGTTGGAGCTGAATCCAAGCCTGCAGTACTTCCTGTTTGCTTATGCCGTTAGCCTGCTGCCCGCTGAAGCATGCACTGATTCACCTGCTCCCTATCTCAACTACAAACCGCCCCTCATACCCAGGGATATCCCTGTCCTGACCCAATCCTTCCTGTTATAAAAAATGGCTTTCCCGGCTGCTGACGATTGCTCAGTGGCGCGTGAGCTTGTCACCAATCCGGTGCTTAGACTGCTTTTTGCGTAAGCGCTAATGGTGTAAACTCTCTATTTTACAAAGGCTATATGCCTATTGTGTACCGGAAAGTTACCTTCCATGCTGAACCGTTTTATCCAATTTTTCCTCGACAACAAACTGGTGGCTTACCTGCTGCTGCTCGGCTTCATCGGCTGGGGGCTGGCTACGGCACCTTTTGACTTTGGAATCAGACAGCTGCCACGCGACCCGGTAGCCGTAGACGCCATACCCGATATTGGCGAGAACCAACAGATCGTCTTCACCAAATGGCCCGGCCGCTCTCCGGAGGATGTAGAGGATCAGATCACCTACCCGCTGACTACCGCCCTGCTCGGCATACCCGGTGTGAAGAGCATCCGCAGCAATTCCATGTTTGGCTTTTCCAGTATCTACGTCATCTTTGAAGAGGGCATTGAATTCTA
>CAJXXJ010000181.1 GCA_913062745.1 uncultured Phaeodactylibacter sp. | reverse complement strand
AACCATGACTTCGTGTCGGCATATACTCGTGCGTCGGGTTTGTGCCTTACGCCCAAACCTCTCCGTTCCGAGTATATACGCCTTTCGGCAAAAATTTATTCAGTACGAGTTCTTTCATTTGGTCCATTGGATAGTGCCCGGGGGCCTGCATGTACTGCATGGCCAGCCCGTCCATCACCGCACTATAGAAGAGCATTTCTTCGGTAGGGTTTTCGTAGCCCAGGCCTTCAAAAACGGTCTTCATCTTATTCATGGCATCCCCCTGTTTTTGCTCCAGCACCGGCATCAGGTCGTTCAGTATATCCGGCTGAAAGGCCAGGGAGGCCAGCAGGCGCCAGTGTTTGAGGTCGCTTACCAGCAGCTCAATGGAGCGCTCGGTAAACTGCCGCAGCTTTTCAGCCGGCCCGGCGGCGGAAGACACAATTTCCTCCAACATATCCTCCCCGGTTTCCACAGCGTGGAGCACGATGTAGTGCAACAGCTCCTGCTTGCTTTCAAAGTAGTTGTAGAGCAGCCCCTTGCTCACGCCCGCCCGTTTCGAGATTTGTGCAATAGAAGCCCCCTTGTACCCACGTTCGGCAAAGAGCTCCAGTGCCGCTTCGGAAATGCGGTGCATGCTCTCCTGCCGCATGGCTTCAAACTGGGATGAGGATCGTGGAGACATATCTGTCAGAATTTATTGACCAAACGTTCAGTCAAAACTATTAAAATGAGGAAAGATTGTCAAGGCCTGATCGATTAACGGAGGGAAAAATCCGACTTAGGGCGCAAAAGCGCCATGAGAAAAATCAGTATTCGGCCAGGAAAATGAGGAAGTGTGCGCGGGCTTTTTTATTTTTATATCGCTTGCGGCGGAGCACCAAAATTTTGAGCATCGGCTGTTTACCAAAGCCTGATGTAAATCAATACAGTCTGACCGCATATTTTTTTGGACAACAAACACCTGAAACTTATGAGACACTACCCCCTTTGCCTGTTTCTATTCTTCACGCTATCCATCGGTGTGCTGCGGGCACAGGACCCCACCGACCAAACCGGCACTGGCTTTCAGGACACCAACTTCATCAATGATTCCCTGGCGCTGGTAAAAATCTACCAATCATTCGGCGGTACCGCTTCCGGCCTCAACTGGCTGCAGGGCCCGCTGGACAGCTGGGGAGATACGGATGATGAAATAGTAGTTTCAGAAGGCCCGGAATTTGGCCTGCGGCGGGTCACTGCCGTGGATATTTCCGGCAAGGAACTGCCGGGCACTTTGCCGGAAGGCTTCAAAGAGCTGACAGCCCTGCAGACGCTGAATATTGCTGACAACCGCCTGAGCGGGCTCGTCCGGCTGGACAGCCTGTTTGCACTGCAGCAGCTGGACTGCAGCAACAACTGGCTGCTATTTCAGGACCTGACTGTACTGAGCGGGCTCAACGCGAGCGTAGTCTACCTTCCACAGCAGCCGCTGCCTGTTTTCGATTACTACGCCATTGCCGGGGATGACATCGGGCTGCGGGGATACCCGGAGAGAGACACCCTACCCTCAAATGTATACGTTTGGCAGCGTACGGATGGCAGTGTAGCCGGAGATACGCGGGAGCTGTTTCTCGAAGAGGTATCCGGCGTCGACTCGACTACCTTTATACTTACCGTCACCAATCCGGATTTTCCCGGCTTGGCCATACTTGCTCCCATTGACTTGCACGTCTTCGCGGATGAACAGTCTCTGCCCTTTGACCCCACAAGCCTCATTATGAGGAGGGGCAGCGCGGAGCTTCCGCCGGAGATCGACTCCACGCAAATCCGCTACTGCGACTGCACAGGGGCGGCCTTCCTGCCCGTGCTGGTGGAAGGCATTGAAAGCCTGATTGACCTGAACAACATCAAGCGGGGGCAGGGCAGCCGTATCCGCAAAGACACCTTTGACCTCAACTTCTTCCTTGACCTGGAGCCAGTTGCAGAAGCAGAGAGCTGTGGCCTGACCCATGCCGCCCCTTCAGATGAAGATACTGCCCGGCCGTATGCTGCCACGGTGGCGGTGGTCGGCAGCGGCATTGCTCCGCACCGCGACCTGTCGCCCAATTTTTACACGGTGGAAGAGGCGGGCAGCAGCCCGTTTGACTGCATCACCGGAGGGTTTATCCGCTGGGACTTTTTGAATAGTACTCAACGGGTCACTGCCCGCAATAATCACGAAACCCACGTGGCCGGCATCATCGCGCAGAACATCCCTCCGGACATTGAGCTCAAGCTGATTGACCTGAAAATACTGGACGACCGGGGCAAGCTGTTTGACCTGATCTGCGCCCTGCACTTTGCAGCGAAGGCAGAGGTGGATGTCATCAATCTGAGTCTCGGCTACCCTTATCCGGAGCCATCGGTGCCCTTGCATCAGGCTTTGCACAGCGCTACAGAGGCTGACGTCCTGGTGGTCGTATCTTCCGGAAATGAGGGAGAAGACAACGATGCGCTCCCCCGCTGGCCAGGCAACTTCATCAACCGTCAGGCTACGGAGTCTGGCCCGCTGCCGGCCTTGCGCAATATGCTGGTGGTCGCTGCCCTCAACCCCGAAGAGGACCGCCTGGCTGACTTTTCCAACTTTGGCACTAATACGGTACACCTGGCAGCACAGGGCAGCAACGTCATCAGTACGGTGATGACGGAGAGCGGTTCGAGCGGCTACACGGCCTTCAGCGGCACTTCGATGTCCGCTGCACAGGCCAGCCGCGCCCTTGCCATACTCCGGGCGTATGCACCGGGCGTACCTGCGGAACGACTGCGGGCCGTGGTGCAGGCCACCACCGAGCCGGTAGCTGCAGTGGACCCGCTGGTAATATCTACCGGCAAGCTCAATTTAGAGGCAGCGGTCCGGCTTTTGGGCTTGCCCAATGAAGCAGCCATATTGGAGCGCCTGGCAGCGCAGCAGCCGCCTGCCCTGAGCAGCAACCCACCGCCGACGATTGTCCACGAGCCTCACCCTTCCATCGGTGACATCATGATACCGCTCGGAGACGGCAGTATGCTGTACGAGAACATTCACTTTATCGTAAAAAGGATCGCAACCAATGGCGAAGACCCGGTTGTTTACGAGCAACGCTGTGCGTTTGGCAATGCCGTATACTGGGATGGCCTGCAGGCAGACGGAAACCAGATTGAGCCGGATGAGTACCAATACCTGATTGAGATCAGGGTAGGTGGCCGGGTAGTCAATATTATGCCGCCTATGCTGCGGTTTGCTACTGAATAAAAGGACTGAGATTGATATAATAAGTATGGCTCGGCATCTCCGACAGGGGGGTGCCGGGTTTTTGTGTTACCAAAATGCCCCTCCTATGCTTTCCGGAACTGATGTATTACTCCGTTTGTGCTTGTTTTTACTGCCGGTTTCAGCACTGGCACAAGCTCCCGCTGCGGAAGCGCTGTTGCAGAAAGCGTATGGCTTACATGAAGAAGGGCTGGATTATGACTACGCCAACCAACCCGCCAAAGCCATTGAGGCTTACGACCAGGCACTGCAACTCCGCAAGCAGGCGATCGGCCAATACGGCATTACTGCAGACACGGTGCTGGAGGGCATTATCAAGGGCTACTTCAACATCGGCGACTCCTGGCAATACCTGGGCCACTACGGCCGCATGCAGTCCTATTTGGATTCCTGCGAGCTGGTGCTGCAGCAGTTTGAGCAGTCGTTCGGCTTTTACTCTCCCTACCGCCGGTCAAAGCTTTACCACGGATTGGGCCAGTTGTACCGTCGGGTGGCCGGCCCTGAACGGGCAATCGTTGCCTTGCAGCAAGCGCACTATTACTGCGGAGAAGACAAGTCACAGCCTTGGTATTTCCGGCAATTTGATCAAGCTCAAATGATGAATGATATCAGTGCGGCCTATGTAGAGTGGAAAACAGCGCCCGATTCAATAATACATTACGCTCAGGCAGCTTTGCAGCAGCTTGCCCCCCTCCGCGGCGTGCCCGATTTAACGGAACGACGGGTGCAGGAAGCCAGGGCCAGTGCGTTAATCAATCTGGCTTATGGATACCAGCTAAATGGGGAACCAAAAGCATCCGAAGACCGCTTTTTGGAAGCGAGGGATCTGTTGGAAGGCATTCGGGCAGACGTGGAGCAACAACTGGAGTCCGGTACAGAAGACCAGGCATATCTGATATCCGATTTTGGATACCTTGGTGAGGCCCTGAATAACGCTGTGAACGGATTGAGCATTACCATTGCCCACACAGGGCGCTACCGGGAGGCAGAAGCCCTTTTGCAATCTTCCATCGTGCGGGATGAAAACCTAAGGGCCCTCCGGCCAGAGTTTGTGCAAGCTTCCCTGCTACTCAGTAGCGATTATCATAATCTGGCGGAAATTTACTACCTCCAGGGAAGATACCAGGAAGCACTGGACTACAACGAGCAGGCGATGCGGGAATTGCAGCCCCCGCAGGAAGCACAGCCTGGGCAGCAGGATTTTTACGTGCACAACGATTTGTATTGGATCGAAGCCCTTACGGGAAAGGCCCGCTGCATAAAGCAGTTGGGACAAGTCGAGGATGCACGTCTGGCTGCGGAAACAGGCTTAGCCCACATCAGCCAAATCCGTAAAAATTATCTGGATGGCATCTCCCGCCGTGCTCTGGGGGACAAAGTCAAAAGCCTGACAGAGGTAGCGATATGGGCTGCCCTGCAGCCGCCTGAACCGGATGTGGAGCTCGCCTTTTCGTATGCCGAACGCAGCAAAATCTTCACCTTGCTGGAAGCTATCCGGGACCACCGGAAGAGCAGCATAGCCGGCCTGGATGAAGACTTGCTAAACCGGGAATATGCTCTGCGCCGATCTATTGCCCGCACCAAGGAAACGATTCGGTGGGCGCAGTCCAGACAATCCCAGTCAGAGCTGAGGGAACAGTTGGCGCAACAACAGGAAGAACTGAAAAGCCTGCTCCGTAAACTGGAGGGCATTGAGGCCTATCAGCAACTATACTTTGGCCGGCGCCCGGTAACCGCTCTGGAAGCCCAAAAAAGCTTGCGCAAAAACCAAGCAATGATATCCTATTTTGTGGGAGAGGAGCATACTGTAGCCTTTCTGCTGCAGAAGGGGAGCGCGCTCAGGTTTTTCCAGCTGGATTTGCCAGAAGAACGCCTCGGCGAGGAAGTGAAAAAGTTGCTGCTCGCAATTCGCTATTCGTATCAAAAAGACCTGAAGGAGAAAGAAAAGGAAGGCTTCCCACCTGGCCATACGGTGGCCTCATTGGAACAGCAACTCCTGCAATCTGCCCAGTGGATATACCGGCATAGCATGCAGCCGATTCTCCGGGAAGTGGATGGCGACCGGCTGGTTCTGCTCCCGGATGGCCCACTGCACCGGCTGCCCTTTAGCGTGCTTGTGAAGCCAGACCCGAATACCATTGCCGGAGCATACCATCAGTATCAATATTTAGGGGAGCAGTATTCTTTAAGTTACTGCTACGCTGCTACTTTACTCGAAGAAATGCGCCGCTCTTTAAAGCAGCCCGGGAAAGCTACCCTTGCTTTTGCTCCTTCTTTTGGCGGCCCCTTGGTTGCTTCCCGGGGAGAAGGCCTGGGGGAGCTACCATTCAGTGCAGCGGAAGTGAAAGAAGTGTGCGAAAAGGTATATTGCCAACCGGAGGCTTTTGTGAACGACAGGGCACGCAAAGAGAAATTCCTGAAACACATCGAGCGGCAAGCATACGCCTTCGTCCATATGGCGACTCACAGCAAAGCTAATCATGCAGACCCGGGCAGCTCCTTTATTTCATTTACACAGGAAAGCAATCAGTCCATCGACCCCCAGCAGTTGCTTTACCTGCGGGAGCTGTACGGCTTAAGCATGCAAGTGGAAACAGTAGTGCTGAGCAGCTGCGAAACTAATCTTGGCCCGTTAATCAGGGGGACAGGCATGCTCAGTCTGACCCGTGGCTTTGCCTTTGCCGGCGCAAAGTGCATAGTCTCCTCGCTCTGGGCGGTCAACGGACAATCCACCAAACTACTGATGTCCCATTTCTATGATGCTATCAAAAAGGGGCTGCCGCGCGATCAGGCGCTGCAGTATGCTAAGAAAAAACTTCGTTCAAAGTCTGGCACCCGGCACCCCTATTACTGGGCAGCCTTTATTCCAGTAGGCAAAGTAACTCCCTCAAAGGACTACAGCATCTATTGGCTTACTGCGGCTTTGGGGGGGTTCGGGTTTTTATTTATTCTCTTTTGGCGCAGGCAGCGTGGGGGCAAGCAAGATACTGTTTAAGTAAAAGCTAAATTGCGGGAACATCTATTTTGGCTGCTCTGCCAAGATAGATTTTAGTTGCTGAAGGTTCTCGTAATGACGATACCTGGGGTCCTGCAGCAGACGGTCGATTTGCGGCAGGACTCCAGGCTTGCCCTGTATAGCATGGATGAGCAACAAATGGTAGCCGGCATCGGTCGCAGCTTCGCTTTCAGCTTTTGCTTCAGCCAGGACTTGCTCAAAGCTGCGTTCAGCTTGCTGAAATTCCTTCAATTCCAGATAAGCGTGAGCAAGGTACTGCTGTACTTCCACCACCGAAGCGTCGTATTTCTGAAAGCAATCGATGGCAGCTCGGTACTGCTTATCATTAAATTGCGGAAGGCATTCTTTCCATGGTTCCTGCTCGGTGCTGCCCCCCCTTCTTTCCCCATCTTGTACCGGGTTTTCTATTAATGCAAAGATTAGCTGCTCCTGAGTTTCTTCGCCTCCTCCACTGAACAGAGCAGGAAGGAAAAAGGAGCCGATCAGAACCAGCACCACTGCCACCGCAGCCGCTACCCTGAGAGCGGGCTGTTTCCAGAGCGGTACGGATTCAGGCAAAGGGTACTCTTCGCGTATTGCATTCATGTTGGTACGCACATCTTCCTCTATTTTTTGGCTTATAGCTTCTTCTGCCAGCACATGCAAGAGCACCTCTTTTTTCACAGCCGGCTCTGCCTCCATCCGGCTTTCAAAGGCCTGCTGCTCCGCAGGAGCCATCTCCTCCCGCAGGTAGCGTTCTATATCGGTATGAAGTTGATCTAAATCCATCGTAGTTCTTTTAAAATCGTTGCTAAATAGGTGTTATTCCTCAGCAATTCACGCAATTTCTTTTTGCACTTGTAAACGGTGGCTTTTACGGTGTCCCGGTTGTTGAGCCCGGTGAGTTCAGCAATTTCATCTCCGGAATAGCCGAGTGCCCATAACAACAAGATATCTTCACAGCTATCGCTCAATTGTTGCAAGGCATCGCGAAGGGTCGATTTAAGGTCTACCCTAAGC
>CAJXXJ010000180.1 GCA_913062745.1 uncultured Phaeodactylibacter sp. | reverse complement strand
CGGCCTGCTGGAGCAATATGTGTTGGGGCTCACCGATGAACAGGAGACAAAAGAGGTGGAAGCTTATGCCGAGACATATCCCGAAATAAAACGGGAAATAGATGCAATGCGCAATGCGCTCGATCAGTATGCGCAGCAATACGCTGTCATGCCGCCGGATGAACTCAAAGACCGGGTGAAGGAAAAGGCCTCCGCCGAAAATGGCTACCACAGCACAGACCACGCAGCCGCTCCACAATCCAACTCTTCCTTTTCCCGTATATCTTCCTGGGCAAGCCTGCTGCTCGTCATCGCCCTTTCCATATTCACATTCCTCATTTACCAGGACAACCAGGACCTTCAGGCTATCAACAGCAACCTGCAACTGCGCTACGATCAGCTGTCCACTGACTGTGGTGCCCAAAAGAAGCAATTGCAGCAAGCAGCCCAGTCGTACGCTCTGATCAACCACCCGGCTACCTTGCCGGTCACCATTGAAATGCTTGAAGCCTCCGGCTCCGGCCGGGCTATAGCCTACCTCAATGCGCCGGAACAGCAAGCCTTAGTCAGTGCCCGCCTGTTGCCCAGCCCGCCGGAAGGCAAAATTTATCAGATATGGGCAGATGTAGAAGGCGAAATGGTCAATATGGGTACACTCGATCACAATAAGGAAGATCTGCAGGCCGTTTCCTATGTCGAAAACGCCGAAAGTTTGAACATCACAATCGAACCGGCCGGCGGCAGTGAGGAGCCAACCGTAGAGCTTTTAATCGCCAGCGGAAAGGTCTGATCTGTTCTGGCACGGTTTATGTATATAGGTTTGTGAACATATTCCTTTCGGTCAACGTTCAAACACCGTACTAAAGATGAGAAATTCAGTCAATCGTTTTTTATCCCCCTTGACGGGGAAAAGATGATCTTGCGGAATTACATTGCGGACAGCGATTATTTTTTTTGTTTTTTTTGGCTGAATATTAGGATAGATATCAGAAAAGTCTCATTTTAGTCACGCCCTCATGAACATATCGAAAATAACCATTTCATTCGTTCACATTCAAATTGTCAGGCTTATGTTAATCCTATACATTGCCACCGGAGCATTCGTTGTAGGTGGAGGGCTGGTTTTCATTTCTAATTTAGCATCTCAGAAAAGCCGCAGCCGTTATTATTAATTTTTGACGGTGTAAAGCCCCCTGCTTATCAGGTTTTCCTTTCGGTATCCTCAGTAAAAAAATACCGATTCCCATCCCCAGACCCAAAATAGCCACTTAGACTACTACCTCCGTCAGCCAGCCCATTCACCCGGGTATTCCGGCTGGCCTTCTGAAAACAACACATTTGCGCGGTGCTTTAGCACCTGTGCTGTGTTGTAAAAACTCCCGTGAACGCCATACCCTTATATAGTGGACAACACTATGCCAGCCGGGCATGACTGCCTCTGCCTGCAGTGGCGGCTTTTGCCTGCGTTGGGACGTTCAGTACATCGTACTGCTGTCAGCTTAATGGGTTGGCCGTAAGTTTTTACGGCAGCCCGTTCTGTCTGGCCAGGCGAAAAACCAACAGCTTTAAACAAGTGTATTTTATCAGAAAAGGCGCTTTTACCTCAATCGGTAAGAGCGCCTTTCTGGTGTAAGTTATTCCTCCGAAGCTTAATCCAGCTTCAACACATCAAGGAACGCCTTCTGCGGCACTTCCACTTTGCCAAACTGACGCATACGGCGCTTGCCTTCCTTCTGCTTTTCCAGAAGTTTACGCTTACGCGAAATGTCACCACCGTAGCACTTGGCCGTTACATCCTTCCGCAGAGCAGAGATGGTCTCCCGGGCGATAATTTTCGCGCCCACGGCAGCCTGAATGGCAATGACGAATTGCTGTCGGGGCAGCAGCTCTTTCAGCTTCTTGCAAATCTGCCGGCCGAACGCCTCGGCTTTGGTACGGTGCACCAGCGCAGACAGCGCATCCACCGGCTCATTATTCAGGCGGATGTCAAGCTTGACCAGGTCGGTATCCCGGTATTCAGTAGGTTGATAGTCAAAGCTTGCGTATCCCCGGCTCACTGACTTCAGGCGGTCGTAGAAATCAAAAACGATCTCCGCCAGCGGCAGGTCAAAGGAAAGCTCCACCCGGTCCGGAGTGAGGTAATGCTGTTTGGTCAGGATACCCCGCTTTTCCATGCACAGCGTCATAATTGCGCCGATGTAGTCCGGCTTGGTAATGATCTGCGCAGTAATGTAGGGTTCCTCAACCACATCGAGCTCATTAGGCTCCGGCAGCTCCGAAGGGGTACGCACCGTCATCTCCTCCCCTCTCTTTGTCAGTACGGTGTAGGATACGTTAGGCACGGTAGTAATTACATCCATACCGAACTCCCGGAACAGGCGCTCTTGCACAATCTCCAGGTGCAGCATGCCCAGGAAGCCACAGCGGAAGCCGAAGCCGAGGGCGGCCGACGTCTCCGGCTCGTAAATCAGGGAAGCATCGTTAAGCTGCAGCTTTTCCAGGCTGTCCCGCAGGTCTTCAAAGTCGTCGTTATCCAGCGGGAAAATACCGGCAAATACCATAGGCTTTACATCCTCGAAGCCCTTAATGGCAGGGCCCGGATTTTCCACGGAAGTGATGGTATCTCCTACTTTGATCTCTTTGGATTCCTTAATTCCGGTGATGATGTAGCCTACATTGCCGGCCTGTAGTTGTTTCTTCTCTTCCTGCACCATGCGCAGCACGCCAATTTCGTCTGCCTCATACTCCTTGCCGGTATTGACAAAGCGGACGCCTTCGCCCTTGTTCAGGGTGCCGTTTAATATACGGAAGTAAGCCACAACGCCCCGGTAAGGATTAAAGACCGAGTCAAAAATCAGCGCTTGCAGCGGTGCTTCCGGGTCGCCCTTGGGGGAAGGAATCCGGTTGACGATCGCTTCCATGATATCGGGCACGCCTTTACCCGTTTTGCCACTCGCCAGGACGATGTCCTCCAGCTCACAGCCGATTAGGTCAATAATCTGTTCGGAAACCTCGTCTATCATCGCGCTTTCCATATCCACCTTATTCAGGATCGGGATAATCTCCAGGTCGTGCTCGATAGCCAGGTAGAGGTTGGAAATCGTTTGTGCCTGAATGCCCTGAGAGGCATCCACGAGCAGCAGCGCGCCTTCGCAGGCCGCAATAGAGCGGGACACTTCATAGCTGAAGTCTACGTGGCCCGGCGTGTCGATGAGGTTGAAAGTATACGTCTCCCCGTCAGACGGCCGCTCGTAGTACATCTGTATGGCGTGGCTCTTGATCGTGATGCCGCGCTCCCGCTCCAGGTCCATATTGTCCAGTGCCTGATCCTGCATCTCCCGGTCGGCGATGGTCTTGGTGAATTCAAGCAGACGGTCAGAGAGGGTACTCTTTCCGTGGTCAATATGAGCGATTACACAAAAGTTCCTGATATTCTTCATAGCTCACAAATATACGGCATTTTAAGTCTTGCGGCAGAACTATTCAAGCCGCTGCAATAAATATTGCAGGCTTTTTACGGCGCTTTCAGTCCTGCCGGGTCAGTAGTTATAAAACCTCAGCCGCGTAAAGGTTCTGCTGAGGGTTACGTAAAACACTTCTGTGGCCGGACTGGCCCTGCGATGGCACAGTTTTCGGGCATTTGCCGTACATTTGGAATACAGAAAACGTAGGATTCATGTTAAAGGAAAAAATTCAGCGACTCGCACATCAGTTTCATAAAGATACCATCGGCATCCGCCGCCACCTTCACCAACACCCTGAACTGTCCTTTCAGGAAACGGAGACCGGGCGCTACATCGCCGGCCAGCTCAAAGCCATGGGCATCCCCCACGAGCACGGCGTAGCGGAAAACGGCGTTGTAGGCCTTATCCACGGCCGCAACGGCAGCGACAAGGTAGTCGCCCTGCGGGCAGATATCGACGCCCTGCCCATCACTGAAGCCAATGAGGTGCCTTACAAATCCCGAAACGAAGGCATTATGCACGCCTGCGGCCACGATGTGCACACCTCTTCTCTGCTGGGGGCTGCCCGTATCCTCAATGAACTGCGGGAAGAATTTGACGGTACCATCAAGCTGATTTTCCAGCCCGCTGAAGAACGCCTGCCGGGCGGTGCGTCCATCATGATCAAAGAAGGCGTACTCGAAAACCCCAAACCCCGGAGCATCTTCGGGCAGCACGTACACCCCCCTCTGGAAGTAGGTAAAATCGGTATGCGGCCCGGTATGTATATGGCTTCCGCCGACGAGCTCTACATGACCGTTACCGGAAAAGGGGGGCACGGCGCTTTGCCTCATGACTGCATCGACCCCATCGTCATTACTTCCCACATCATCACAGCGATGCAGCAGGTCGTCAGCCGCAACAGCAGCCCCACCATCCCTACCGTACTCACCTTCGGGCACATTGCTTCCACCGGAGGCGCTACGAATGTGATACCCAACGAAGTGAAACTGCAGGGTACCTTCCGTACTATGAATGAGGATTGGCGCTTCGACGCCCATCAGCGCATGAAACGCCTGGCCGAGTCCATCGCCGAGGGTATGGGCGGTAGCTGCGACCTGCGCATCGAAGTGGGCTACCCCACGCTAATCAATCACGATGAGCTGACTCACAAAGTGCGGCAGTGGTCGGAAGAATACCTGGGCAAAGAGAATGTAATAGAGTTGCCTATACGGATGACGGCCGAGGACTTTGCGTACTACTCCCAGGAAATGCCCGCCTGCTTCTACCGCCTCGGCACCGGCAATCCGGCTAAGGGCATCACTTCGCCTATACACACCAATACATTCGATGTAGATGAAGATTGCCTGGCGCTCAGCACCGGCCTGATGGCCTGGCTGGCGCTGAAAGAACTGGAACACAACAACTAAGCATGGCCACCCACAATGAACTCGGCAAAGCCGGGGAGGAAATTGCCCGGCAGCATCTGGAGGAAAAAGGCTTCCGTATTCTGGAGCACGGTTGGCGCTACCGGCGTGCGGAAGTCGACCTCATCGCATTGGATGGCCCGATTCTTGTCTTCGTGGAAGTCAAAACCCGCAGCAGCAACCGGCTGGGCGAACCGGAGTATTTCGTCACAGCTAGCAAAGAGCGCCTGCTGACAAGTGCCGCCCATGCCTACATCGAGCAGATCAACCACCAGGATGAAATCCGTTTCGACCTGGTCTCCATCCTCTACCGAAGCGCCGAAGATTACGAGCTCAGGCACCTTCCTGATGCTTTCTTCCCCGGCCTGTAAGCAGCGAACTTTAGCGCAGCTTCCAAAATTGGTAAACCGGGTGCGCCGTTCCACCTGGCAGTACCTCCTGCAGCCGTTCCAGTGCTGCGGCCTTACGGGGCTGCAGATACTGTTCGTATTCCTGGCTGTACCGCTCGTCAAGCCGGTCGCGCTCGGCCTCGCCGGAGAGGATGGTTTGGCGCATGAAGTCCAGCGCGCGGTCCCAGCTCTGCAGCCCGGCCAGCCGGGCCTGAAGGAAGTAAGCCTCGAGCGTGGGCGGTGCCCCCGGCGGCAATTGCAGCTTTTCCAATGCTTCCACCGCTGCATACAGGCCACCTTGCTGCGGGTTTTCCAAATTGTGTACCTCTGCAGCGTAGAAGGCCTCCGCCTCCGGCAGGCTGCGTTTCGTGGCAAAGAAGGTGAAGATTTCTGCCCGGCTGCTGTCCAGCTGAATCAGATCCGGCAGCGCCAGCATCATCGCTTCATCCCGGGACTGCCGTTGCTCCAGCCGGTCAAAAGCGCGCAGGGCCTCTTTCGAGGATATTCTTGCGGCACCGTATTCCTTCAGCCGCCACTCCGTCATAGCCTTTAGCGCCAGGGCATGCCCGAGCAGGCGGAGGCCTTCCAGTTTCCGTTCTTTTTTCAGCGCCTGCTCAATTTCGGTTTGTGCCAGTTGGTAGTAAATAGCCGGCGAAGCGGATACCTCCCGTTCGTAGCTGTACCGGTTCGTGTTTTCAATTTCGGCCGCCTGGCTAAAGGCAGATTGCGCAGACTCCAGATGGCTCAGCCCAGAGCAGCTGCCCAAGAGTAAGGCGCAGGAAAAGAGCATCAGGAAAAGGCGTTGGAAATTCATATTATCAGGGTTTACAGGTTACAAATTGGCGTCCATATTCAAATCCCCCACTTTGACGCCGATGAAGCGTTGCTCTGCCGGTACAGCCGGCAAGTCAGGGATGTCCTGCCCCTCGGGCAAAGGCAGCGACCAGGGGTTGGAGGGGTTCTGGAAGGTATAGCCTTCCGGCAAAAAGTGCCAGCGGTTGGGGTTGGTAAAAGTCGTATCCATACCCAGTATAATGCGTTGCATGCCGATGATGTCGAGCGTGCTGATCGACTCAGAATTATTAACGTCTGCCGCCAGATAATCATAGGGGCTGCTGAAAGGAGTGGTCCCGAGCAAATGCCGGAAAACGATTAGGATGTCGAAATTGGAAATGCCGTTAGCGGCTGCATCTGGCCGGGACACCTGCAGGCTGTAGTCTTCGCCGGCCGCGAGCCCCGGCAAAGCAAACTGCCCTTCGCTATCCGTTTTGATCATTTCATTGAAAGCCGGCGTCAAATTCACCCTTGCATTAGGTACCGCACTGCCGTTCGGGCGGAGCACCTGCCCTGTCAGTGGAGCAGCCGGGCCCGGCAGTTGTGCCAGCGGCAGGCGGTACATCGACCGTCCGTAGGTGCCGGCAAACAGCGTTTGGCTGGGGCTGTGCAGCGTCAGGTCGCTAACGATGACCGGAGGCAGGCCCTGCCCGACCGACTGCCAACTGCCGCCGCTGTTGTAACTTACAAACACGCCGGCATCGTTGCTAAGGTACAAATGCTCCGGCGCATCGGGGGCCGCGATGATCTCGTTGACCGGCAGTTCCGGCAGCCCGCCGGAAATATCCGTCCAATTCTGCCCGCCATCGGTGGTTTTGAATACGTGCGGCAGGTACTCATTCTGCTGGTAGCCGGAAAAAGTGACGTAGGCCGTTTCCCGGTCCTCGGGGCTGCAGGCTACCCGGGTCACCCAGCGCTGCGGCAGCGGAGCATCCACTGCAGACCAGTTGGCACCGCCGTCTTCGGTTCGCCACACCCGGCCGTTGTCCGTGCCGATGAGGATGACCTGTGTATCCACCGGAGATACGGCAATAGAGGTGAGGGTGCCAAATGCCAGGTTGGCATCGGGCTCATCCCCGGCCAAGTTGGGGCTGATGGCTTCCCAAAAGCCGGCGCGGTTGGTGCTTTTGTACAGCCGGTTGGTGCCGTAATACAAGCTCTTAGGGTTGAGGGGGTTGAAGCAAAAAGGCGTGCTCCAGTTGCGCCGCTCATTGGAGGGGATGCCCGCCA
>CAJXXJ010000179.1 GCA_913062745.1 uncultured Phaeodactylibacter sp. | reverse complement strand
CTCCCAGTTTGACAACAGCGTGGCGGAGGACGCCGGCCTGCTCAAAATGGACTTCCTCGGGCTCAAAACCCTGACCATCATCAAGAAGGCGGTCGCCATGGCCGAAAAAAACCATGGAGTCAATCTTGATATGGATTTGATACCGCTGGATGACCCCAAAACCTATGAGCTGTTCCAGCGTGGAGAGACAATAGGCATTTTCCAGTACGAGTCTGCTGGTATGCAGAAATACATGAAGGAGCTCAAGCCCACCGCCTTTGAGGACCTCATCGCCATGAACGCCTTATACCGCCCGGGCCCACTCGAGTACATCCCCGAGTTCATTGACCGGAAGCACGGCCGCAAGCCGGTAACCTATGACCTGCCGGATATGCAGGAATACCTGGAGGAAACCTACGGTATTACCGTCTATCAGGAGCAGGTGATGCTGCTTTCGCAAAAATTGGCCGGCTTCACCAAAGGCCAGGCCGACATGCTGCGGAAGGGCATGGGTAAGAAGAAGAAAAAAATCATCGATATGCTCCACCCCAAGTTTATCGAGGGGGGAGCAGAACGGGGGCACCCGAAGGACAAACTGGAAAAAATCTGGAAAGACTGGGAAGCTTTTGCCTCTTACGCATTCAACAAGTCGCACTCCACCTGCTACGCTTTTGTAGCCTTCCAGACGGCTTACCTGAAGGCGCACTATCCGGCGGAATTTATGGCGAGCGTGCTGACCAACAACAAAAGCGACATCAGCAAGGTCACCTTCTTCCTGCAGGAGTGCAAGCGCATGGGCCTGGAGGTGCTGGGCCCGAGCGTAAACGAATCTATGGCGGACTTCTCGGTGGATGATACGGGGCATATCCGTTTTGGCCTGACCGCCCTCCGGGGAGTAGGCGAGGGGCCGGTGGAAGCGATACTGGAAGAGCGGGAAGCCAACGGCAAATTTGAGAGCATCTTCGATATGATGCGCCGCCTCAACCTGCGCTCCGTCAATAAAAAAGTGATGGAGAGCCTGGCACTGGGAGGCGGCTTCGACTGCTTCGAGGGTACCCACCGCGCGCAGTATTTTGCCCCCTCCGAAAAGTATGAGAGCTTGCTGGAGCATGCGCTGCGCTATGGAAATGCCTATCAGGCGCAGAAGGCACAGGCCGTCAATTCCCTGTTTGGCGATACGGACGAGGTGATGATACCCGAGCCCGCCATGCCCGAATGTGAGCCCTGGCCGCTTATCGAGCAGCTCAACAACGAAAAGGGCGTAACCGGCATCTTCATCAGCGGCCATCCGCTCGATGACTACAAGGTAGAAGTGGACAACTTCGTCAACTGCTCCCTGGACGAGGTGGAGGATAATCAAAACCGCCCTTCCCTGAATCTGGCCGGCATGGTGACGATGGCCCGCCACCTCATCAGCAAGAACGGCAATGGCTGGGGCATCTTCGAGCTGCAGGATTACAAAGGCTCCCTGGAGTTCAAGCTTTTTGGAGAAGATTACCAGAAATTCAAGCACCTGCTCGAAGTCGGCAAAGCCCTCTTCCTCAACGTAGGCTGGCAGAAAAGCTGGCGGGACGACGGGCTGGAGATGAAGGTCAAGGAGGTAAAGCTGTTAGACGGTATCGCAGAGCACCGCACCGAAGCCATCACCATCAAAGTACCGGTGGAGGGCCTTACTATGGACTTCATCAATGCCATCGATCAGGCCTGCAACGAGCATCAGGGCCCCCACAGCCTGCGCATGGAAATCATCGACCGCAGCAAGCGCCTCAAACTGCTTATGAAGGCCAAAGAGCGCAAGGTCAACGCAACTAACGGCTTTATCTCGGCCCTGGAGCAGATGGGGGTGGATTATGTGTTGAAGTGATCTGTCCGTTTACCCCAATCCCGATAGTAATACTATCACGCTGGATGTTAGCCTGGAGGGAGAGAAAACCCTCACCTGCATTAATGCAGTCGGGCAAATCATGGAGGAGCAGGTAACGGCCTCCCGGCAGAATCAATTTGCGCTGGACCATTTTCCGAAAGGGGGGTACTTTATAGCCCTCAGCCAGAATGGGTTAAAGATAGAGACGGAGCGCTTTATCCGGCAGTAAGCATCGAATAATTTTGGCATTTAAACAGCCCCTGTCTGTCACCGTCAGGGGCTGTCCTGTTTTTTCGCCATTGTTTTACATTTTTCACGAACCAGAATTTACTTCGGGTGTTAATGATAGTAAAACTATTGATTTAGTTAGCATGTGTTAACGGGTAGTTAAGATTGCTATCTGTTTACGCGGTTTTAGCGCGCAGCTTGTGCGCTATGTTCCACGGCTCACTGAGTGCTCCCATTGCTTATTTCAAAAGAGGGCATTGCTGTTAGCAGCAGCCTACTAAAGTGTAAAGTTGAAAACTAGAAGTGCTATGAAAAATGTTCTTTATGTCGCCATGTGCCTGATGCTGTCTTCCCTGACGCTCAGCTGCACTGTAGTCAAACAAGGGGAGGTCGGTGTGAAGCGTACCTTCGGTAAGTACGCCGACCGTCCCTACATGGAGGGTTTGCGGTCTTTTAACCCATTTACCTCTACCATTGTGAAAGTGCCGGTACAAACAGAAAACATGGAGGTAAGCCTCAACCTTCCGTCCAAGGAAGGGCTCAATATCGGCGCAATAATTTCCATACTGTACAACATTCAGCCTACCAAGGCGCCGGACCTGCTGCGGAATATCGGCCGCAATTACGAAGATAACGTCATTCTGCCGGTCTTCCGCTCTGCTGTCGCTGATGTGACCTCCCGCTACTTTGCCAAAGACATGCATACCGGGCAGCGCGCTACGATTGAAGTCGCTATCCGCGACCAGATGATGGAGCTGCTGGACGGCAAAGGCATCATTATCGAAGCGGTACTGATCAAGAGCATTCAATTGCCACAGAATCTTTCCCGCGCTATTGAGGAGAAACTGGAAGCTGAGCAGCGTGCCCTGCGCATGGAATTCGTGCTGCAGGAAGCCCGACAGGAAGCCGAACGCCGCCGCATCGAAGCCGAAGGGGTGCGCGATGCGCAAAAGATCATCGCCGAGGGGCTCAGTGCGCAGGTACTGCAGTTCAAGTCGATCGAGGCTTTTCTGAAGCTGGCAGAGTCTCCAAATACCAAGGTGATCATCACCGACGGCGATATGCCGATGCTGATGGACCCACAAGGCGTGGAGCCGAAGCAAAGCGGTATCCGCAATTAACAAGGCAGTAGAGTTTTCATACTAATAATTTCCTGAAGAGCAGGTGGCATCATTGCCCCTGCTCTGTTTTTTTTTTGCGTGTGGCATTTTAAGCAGGCTGCCCAACCATCCGGCCGTATCAGCAGTTTTGTTTCCAAACAACTACTTTGCCCATGCACCGTACCCTACTCCTGATTTTGATGCTTTCGGCCACTATGCTCGCAGCCAGCTGCCAAACCGGCGGCCCGGAACAAACCACCGCACAGGCAGAAGCTCCATCCGACCCGGCACCTGCCTCTGCCAGCCCGGGGAAAGGCAATTGGCCACAGGCAGACTCCACCCTCGCCGGCATTCCGGTATTTTCTACCTTTGAAGAAATTGCCCCTGTCTTTCAGCAAGATAACGACACAACTTACGTTATCAATTTCTGGGCGACCTGGTGTAAGCCCTGTGTGAAGGAGCTGCCCTATTTTGAAGCCCTGCACGAGGCTTACGAAGGACAGGCAGTGAAAGTCGTACTCATCAGCCTTGACTTCCCAAGACAACTGCGCTCCGCGCTGCTGCCCTTTTTGGAAAAGCGGCAGCTTAAGCCCGAAGTCCTGGTACTGCTCGACGGCAAGTACAACGACTGGATAGACCGGGTGGATCCGCAGTGGAGTGGTGCTATACCCGCTACGCTTATGTATAACAGCGCTACGGGGCAGCGGCGGTTCATCGGCCAGGCTGTAGATAGTGTGGAGGAGCTGCAAACCGCTTTGGAGGCTGTAGCCGCAACGGAATGAATTATTCACTACTAAAACTGATAACCATCATGAGACACCTCATTTTCCTAAGTGCCCTGGCCCTGTGTTTAGCCCTGACGAGCTGTGGCGAAGTGCCGGCAGAAGAGCAAGCCGAAGCCACTACTGCTACCGAACCCGAAAAAACGGAAGAGACGGCTGAAGCCAAAACTGTTGCGCAGAAAGCAGACGGCGTAGCAGTAGGCGAAAAAGCCCCCGGCTTCGAGCTCAAAAATGTTGACGGCGAGATGTATTCCCTTGACAACATCAAGGACGCTAACGGAGAACAGCCTAAAGGCTATATCGTCATCTTTACCTGCAATACCTGCCCTTACGCCGTAGCGAGCGAACAACGCATTATCGACCTGCACAATAAGTACGCTGCACAGGGCTTCCCGGTAGTAGCTATTCAGCCCAATGACCCGGCAGCGCAGCCCGGCGACAGCTTTGAGCAAATGCAGGAACGTGCTAAAGAAATGGATTACCCTTTCCTCTACCTGTTTGACGAAGGCCAGAAAGTATATCCGGAATACGGTGCTACCCGTACTCCGGAGGTATTCCTGCTCGATATGGACAAGGTGGTGCGCTACCACGGTGCTATCGATGACAGCGTGCGCGATCCGGAGGCAGTTGAGGAGAAATTCCTGGAGAAAGCGATTGAGTCTTTACAGAAAGGCGAGGCACCCGCTCCGGCAGTAACCAAAGCGGTAGGCTGCTCTATCAAAACGGTATAAATCGTAACTATTCAGCATAAAAAGAAAGAAAGCAGAAAACGCGATTTTCTGGTCGTGCTGAATAGTTACTATAAATCAAGTGGCTACTTCGGGGCCGTGCGCGGTTGGAGTAACTGCCGGCGGAACTGCTCCGGAGTAGCCCCTTCGTACTTTTTGAAAAAACGGCAAAAGTAAGCGGTATCGTTAAAGTTCAGGCTGCTCCCAATCTCGCCCACCGTGCGCCGGTCGTGCGCCAGCATCCGCTTCGCTTCCAGCATAATCCGGTTTCGGATCAAGTCTCCTGCTGATCGGCCCGTCTTTTCCCGGCACACCGCATTCAGATGGTTAGGGGTAATGTGGAGCAACTTTCCATAGTCCTTGACGAGGCGGTACTCCCGGTGGTGCTGCTCTATCAGTAGCTCAAACTGCTGTATCAGGTTGCGGGACGGGGAATCCTCCCGTTGCAGCGGCTGCCCCTTGGTATAAATACGCTGCGCCCGTACCAGGATGATATTGAGGTAAGACCGCAGCATGCTCATCAATCCGTCCTGCAGCCCGCTTTCGTAGGCCTCTAGCATCTGCTCGAACAGTTCATTGATTTGCCGGTGTTCCTTCTCGTTGAGCTCTACCATAGGCTGTTGCCGCTGTGGCAGGCTGAAAAACGGAAATTCGTACAGCTTGTTGATATTATACCGCTGTGTGAAAAAGTCGGCTGTAAAGAACAGGTCAAACCCTTTCAGTGCATTGTTTTCCTCCCAGGCATGTATCATCCCCGGCGACATCAGGTACAACTGCCCGGGCGTTACATCGTAGGTCTCAAAGTCGATTAGCTGCCGCCCGGAGCCGGCAGTAGCCAGCATCAGCATATAGTAATTGTGCCGGTGCGGGAACGAGAAGCCGTGCTTGCTTTCGGCCATAAAAGCTTCATGCCGGACCAAGTCGAAATGCTTGCCTGCGCGCGCAAAAGCATTGCAGCGCAGTTCGTCAATATTATAACTCTTAGGTGCTATTTCTCTCAATGGAATCGGGGTATTTGGAAAACTTACGGGCACCAACCCAAATTGATGCCCGCGCAGCTAAAGATAACAAAACATTGGAACACTAATTTTCTTTAGGCCATTGCATGATTGGGTCTATGCGGCACGGCAGCCGCCGCCTCATTTCATGACATGAAGTAATGATCATGTGTTCATCACTTTGTAAAGAAACCCGGTAACCGAGGGGGTAGTTTTGACCTTTTTAACGGACGTATGGTACTTTTCAGTGGTAGGAGAGAAAGCTTGAGCCAGGGCAAAAAAGAAAGGCGTTGCCGGTACCCTGTGTATCTATATTTTTCACGTTTTCCCGGAAACTTAGACACAAATAGAATAAGGGGAAATCAGGTACCACACAACACCTTCCAACTTTGCTAACAAATCTATGAAAATACCGAAGTTTAGTTCAAGTAATGAGCTGCTAGGCAAACGTTATTGCTCGGTCAGCTTACTTTATAATGAAGTTTGGATTAGCTGAAAGTGTCTCGTACTACGGCTAATTCCATAGTGCCGTTTTACCGGCAGTTAGCGGGGAATGTTTGTTCAATGTTCAGAACAAATATAAGCAAACGGTAGGGTGAAGATCATGCCATAGTGGTGTGACAATTGTGCCGGGTGTTGAAAATCAAGGTGTTATATGTGGTTGTTCTTATAAATAACCGGATGGCAGCCGCCCGAAGCGCTCTTTGTACTGCCGGGAGAAGTAGCGGGTATCTTTGAACCCCACTTCGTAAGCTACCTTTTTGACATTAGAGTAGCGGCGCTCCTCGAGCATTTCGCGGGCGGCCTGGAAACGGGCTTCCTGAATGTAACTGTTCGGAGTGAGGCCGGTCAGTGCTTTTACTTTGCGGTAAAGCTGCCGTCGGCTGTAGTTCATTTCCTCCGCGAGGCGGTCTACGGTAAAGTTGGTATCCCCGAGGCCGGCCAGGGTTTTTTCCTCCAGGAGTTGGAGCCATTCGACATCTTCCTGGCTGTGCAGCGGTGAGTCCGGCACCTCGGAGGTAGCCACAGCTGCCGCTTCCTCTGCGCCTTCCGCTTCGGCCAGGTCCGGGCTACGGCGCAGGCGGTAGTTATTCAGCAGGCTTTGTATCCGGGCCTGCAGCTCTTCTTCCTGAAAAGGCTTAAGCACATAGTCGTCCACCCCGATTCGCAGTGCCCTCAGCCGGCTTTCCTGCCGGGCCAGAGCAGTCAGCATAATTACCGGAAGATGGCGGTACCGCTGATCCTCCTTAAGGCGTTCCAGCAGCGTGAAGCCGTTCATTTCCGGCATCATGACATCTGAAATGATCAAATCTACCTGCCCGCTGTCCTCTTCTTCCAGATGTTTCAGTGCTTCAACACCGTTGTGGGCAGTATGGATATGGTAGCGGTCTTCAAGTATCGCCCGCAAGTAGTTGCGCAGCGCCGGGTTATCCTCGACAATCAGCAAGCTGCCGGTTTTTTCCTGCTGCCCGCTGCCGTTGCTGCTCTTTGCCATGCTGCCCTCTGCCGCACCCGGTTGATAGGAGGGCTGGGGCTCCGAAGCGGCAGCAGCAGCCTGTGCTTCCCGGTAGGGCAGTTGCAGGTAGAAGGTACTCCCAACATGCGGTATGCTTTCCGCGCGCAAGCTGCCGCCCATTAGTTG
>CAJXXJ010000178.1 GCA_913062745.1 uncultured Phaeodactylibacter sp. | reverse complement strand
ATGACTTCGTGTCGGCATATACTCGTGCGTCGGGTTTGTGCATTACGCCCAAACCTCTCCGTTCCGAGTATAGATGCTGCGACTGATGATCCCCAGGTATACCGTCAGCGGATTATCAATGATTTGTTGCCTGGCTCAGGGATCGCGGTTGGCGATGTCGACGCACTTTTTAACAGCTATTAAAAAATAACGGGCGGCATTGATTGCCGCCCACTTTTCTTCTGCTTATGAGATATTTAATCATTTTACTCCCTTTCATCCTGCTCCTCTGCTGGGGCTGTCCCCGCAAAGAATGCCGCGATGCCGACTTCGGCGGTGCCTATCAGTTCGTTATCCCGGCTACGCTGAGCCCGGCGAGGGACACCTTCCGGATAGGGGACACGATCCACATTTCTTCTGTGTTTAGCGACGAAGTATACGAGCGGCAGACAGAAGCGTTTTATAAGCTGGAGAACTGGCGGTTCTTTCCAACTACGCGAATGGATAAGATTGATGAGGTCGGCTCCAGTTTTGTACAGGATGGTCTGGCTGATTTTCAATATATTATTCCTGTACAATATGACTACTACCGATTTGATTATGGGTCAGGGTCAATTGGTTTACTCGGTGAGTACCTTTATCAGGATGGTCAGTATTCTCTTGAATTCAAACTAATTCCTCAACAGCCGGGGCTATATTATTTCACTCAGTTTTCAGCGCAGGGTATTGACGATGACCAAGACTTCCCTGGTCGCTGCCCTCGAAAACTTTCTAATACCAATGTGGAGTTGAATGGAGGTGCAGAAAATAACATCGGTTTTTTGTCTGCCAGCCCTGATCCCCATTACAATGATTGGATGCTGCAGCGCCCGCAGCAAAGGTTTCATGATTTTGGCGGCTACTGCTTCTACGTAGTAGAGTAAAACCACTTCCCACACCCAAAAACCGGGGGCGCACCTCTCCAATGCGCCCCCGGCCCCTGCTACATTTTCACCCAGCGCCGGGCTATCAGCCCTGCTTCCGACCGCAGCACTACGGTATACACTCCGGCCGGCAATTCCACCACTGGCAGCGCAAAGTTATTGCCTCCCGGGAGCGCCTGATAGCGCAGCTGCCGCAGTGGCTGGCCACTCAGGCCGAGAATGGAAACGGCTATCTCCTGTGCCACCGGGCTATCGTAGCGCAGTTGCAGCTGTTCGCGCCCCGGGTTGGGGTAGAGCTCCATGTTTTGCTCCGCTGCGGTGACTGCCTCACTGGAAAGCGCGATATCGCCCAGCGTGATATTATCGATGTGCACAACATCTCCCAGGGACAGCGGGTCATTTTCCGGGCTGAGGCCCACCGTGGCCTGCAGGCAGATTTGCACCTGCTGCCCACCGTACTCATCCAGTCGGATACCGATCGACTGCCAGGGGTTCACCGTATTGAGAGCCGGCAGGAAAGGGCCCGCTACTTCGGCTCCGTCCACCAGCACCCGCAGGGCGTTCATCCGGCGGTTGGTGATGGTATGCTCCAGGATAAAGGCGGGCGACAGCGTTTGTTGCAAATCGAACAGCATGCTCGGCTCGGCTACCGCGCTGAAGTCGGCACAGAAACACAGCTCGCTGACGTAGTCCGGGTTAGCCGTCCAGATATCATCTGATGGCGGCGGGGTGTACAGCCCCTGTTCGAAGGCTTGCAGGCTGTTGCTGCCCACTATCCGCATGCCGGTATTACTTTCGTTGCCGGCTTCCGTAGAAAGCGAAAGCTGATTGCGCACACCTACCGTCGTGTAGAAAGAGTCGCTGACGGCTTCCACGGACTCAAAAGTCAGCCGCTCATAAGCAGGCAGCGGCTTCGGATGATGGATGATCAGGTTGCGCAGCGTATCGTTGCGGTTTAGGGAATCCGGTGCGTATGATATCCACGCAGCGGCTGCCAGGCCGGTTTGTTCCGGTATTTCCACCGTTCCGGAAAAGGTGTGGCGGAAAGCATCCCCCCGGAAGAGGGTGCGCGGCGTCTGAAGTGTTTCCGTAACCGTTTCTCCGTTGAACAGCAGGCTCGCTGTCAGTGGTGCGCCGGCGGGCAAGCTGTCGCAGCCGAAAAAGCCGATTTCCACCTCAATAGCCGGCTGCCCGAGGAAACAGCCGGTTGACGGCTGATGCAGGGCCTGCAGGGAAAGGTCGACGTTTTGCTCCCGGATATTGTCAATCGTGACACTCAGGATATTGTTTTCCGGGATATTGTCGACTTCCAGTGCCGTCCATACCTGCAACTGATGCCGGCCAGGCTCCGCCAGCGCCGCCGCCGCTTTATTGAATTGGACGGTCAGCAGGCCTTCGTGGGACAATTCCTGGCTCAGCACGAAAGTGTCGCGCACAATTTCTCCGCCGTCTATCTGAAAAGCGATAGGGATGTGCTTGCCGGCAGCGAGGCTGCTGACACAGCTGCGGAATTCAAAAGTCGCCTCAATCCGCCCGTCCTCCGGGAAACCGCAGGAAATTTCATTAGGATAGTTCAGTGCCGCCGGGCGCAGGTCGAAGTGAGGGAAGCGCTCGCCAACGCCTACCGCGTGCCAGGCGTTGGTGGCCTGCGCCAGCTCCGTAGAACACGCTCCGTACAAGTCACGGGCCGCCCGCAGCGCCCCTTGCCGGGCATCCTTGTACTGAGAGGCTTCCGCCAAATAAAAGTGCAGGTTGCGGAAAGCGATCTGCGCGGCTTCTTCCAGGCCTATGCCAGGCACAGCGTATGCATCTCCGTTATCGTTGGTACCGCTACCGCCTTCCGTCAGCAGGTAAAACCAAAAGTTCTGCACCCCGCTGTTGGTATGCACGCCGCCGTTATTGCCCGCGCCCGTAAACCAGAAGTCCCCACGGTAGGTGTCCGGGTCGTTCTCTGTATTCGGGTTGTCCATACTGCGGATACCGTTGTCATCATTTACGGTAAAATCTTCTCCGATGTACCAGTCTGCTACTTCCGGGGTGGCATAGAACTCCACCAGCGCGCCGAAGATGTCGCTGAAGGATTCATTGAGGGCACCGCTTTCGTTGCGGTAGATCAGGTCGGCAGTCTTGTCGGTGACGCCGTGCACAAATTCGTGGGCTACCACATCCGGGGAGGTCAGCGAAATAAACAGGGAGCCATCTCCATCGCCGTAGGTCGCCCAGCGGCCGTTCCAGAACGCATTATTGTAATTAATGTCGTAGTTCACATAACCGATAAGAGGCATTCCGTTGCCGTCAATACCTTCGTAGTTATGGCGCTCCATAAAGTAGTCGAAGGTCATCTCGGCTCCCCAGTGCGCATCGGTCCCCTCTCCGTTCTGCGGGCCGTCTTCCGCATTCCAGAAGTTATCGTTATCGATGAAGTCGGAAGCGGCATCATAATTGGTAGAGCGGTTCATGTGGTAGGTCTCAATGCCCTGCCCGCGGGTGGTCTCCCGCAGCCGGTAACGGTCCGGCGCCAGAGAGTCTGCCACGATATCCCGCTGCCCGCTGTACACCGTATTGGCTACCCCCGGCTTATTGTGGTCGTGCAGTTGCTCCAGCGCCAGCAGCAATTCGCCGGTTTGGGCATCGATGTAAACCATCTTTTGCAGCAGGGGAGAAGAGGCGGCAATTTCCATGCGGTAGGCCAGCTGCAGGCGTTCTGCCCGCTGCTCCAGACTGGGGTCCACCAACACCAGTTCCGGCTGTGGGTAGAAAGTCGCTTTGGGGTTGCCCTCCACGCGGCGCAGCATGGCTTCAGCTCCGGCATCTTCCCAGAGGTAGCGCTCCGCCGGGAATAGCTGCAGTGCCCGCCCGATGGCCGCTTCCGCGGTGAAAGCTGCCTGAGTAGCTGCCTGATCCTCGCCTCGCACCCATTTGCCGTTCAGGCTTTCCAGCACGCCATTGCGCTCGTGCAGCAGCAGCGTAGCGGCTTCTATCGGGATGCCCCGGCGGTATTGCCGGTAGCGGTAGTGGGTAAAGCCCAGCTCGTCGTCTTTTTTGCGTAAAAGCCGCCACTCATCCTCAGCCGTCAACTGAAGCTCCTGCCGGGATTGCTGCAGTACTTCCTGCGCTGAAAGTTTTATGCCTGCCCGGGGCTCCAGCCAGTCCGGGTCGTTGTCTACGCGTTGAAAAAGAGCTGCCTTGCCGGAAGTAGCCGGCTGTGGGTTAGGCTGAAAAGCAAGTACTGCCAGCAAACCAATGGTCAGTGCAGTCAGAAGGGCCAGTCGCTTGATCATACTATTCCGTGGATTTGATAATTTGATGTTCGGACATAAAATTAGGTAATGTCAGCCCCGCAAAAAAGTTTATTTCCCAAATGCCTTGCTGCAAATTGCTTTCCTGTCGGGCGGGCGGCTTTCGCCGAAAGGCAAAATACACGGCCAATGCCGGGCTGAAGCCCCCGTCTGCCCACTGCGACATAAAACTGTCATTTTATGCCTGTTTTCACCAACCAGATCTGGCAGGCCGTTGTTACAGCACCAAAATTTAATCATACCTTTGCAGGCAAATTCCTAACCAACCACAGAACGTAGACCGCGATGAATAAGACCGCATCATTCGATACTTTCGTAAAGCGACATAACGGCATATCTGAGGAAGCGCTTCAGGACATGCTCCATCTGATCGGCGTCAGCAGCCTTGATCAACTCATTGATGAAACGGTGCCGCACAGCATCCGCATGCAACGGGAGCTGAATGTACCGGAAGCAATGACGGAATATGACTTTCTGCAGGAGCTGAAGCAGACCGCTGCCAAAAATAAAGTGTACAAATCGTACATCGGCATGGGCTACAGCGGCACGATCACGCCTTCGGTGATCCTGCGCAATGTATTCCAAAATCCGGGTTGGTACACGCAGTATACGCCCTACCAGGCAGAAATCAGCCAGGGGCGGCTCGAAGCGCTCCTGAACTTCCAGACGATGGTGAGCGACCTGACGGGCCTGCCCATCGCCAATGCTTCCCTGCTCGACGAGGCTACTGCTGCTGCGGAAGCGATGAGCATGTTCTACGGCATCAAAAACAAGCGCAATAAGGGGGAGGCGAAAAATGTTTTCCTGGTATCCGATGCGGTACTGCCGCAAACGATTGACCTGCTCCTGACGCGGGCGCAACCGCTCGATATTGAGGTGAAGGTACAGCCTGCAGCGGATTTTGAGTTGACCGGCCGGGTATTCGGTATGCTGCTGCAGTACCCGGGCCGCAGCGGTAAGGTGGAAGATTACCGGGCGCTTACGCAAAAAGCAAACGATGCGGAAATCTACGTAACGGTAGCTGCCGATATCCTCAGCCTCGCACTACTGACGCCTCCGGGCGAATGGGGCGCGGACGCGGTAGTCGGCAATACACAGCGCTTCGGCGTACCGATGGGCTACGGGGGGCCGCACGCTGCTTTCTTTGCCACCAAAGAGGACTTCAAGCGCAATATCCCGGGCCGTATCATCGGTGTATCTGTGGATGTGCACGGCAATAAAGCTTTCCGGATGGCGCTGCAGACGCGTGAGCAGCACATCCGCCGGGAAAAGGCCACTTCCAATATCTGTACCGCGCAAGCCCTGCTGGCGGTCATGGCGAGCATGTATGCGGTCTACCACGGTCCGGACGGCATCCGCGCCATCGCTACCCGGATGCACGAGCTGACTAAAATCCTGGACCACAATCTACAGGCGCTGGGCTACGAGCAGCAGAATGCGCATTACTTTGACACCCTGCACCTCAAGGTAGATGCGGCTACTGCCGAAAAAATCAGGGCGGAAGCACTGGCGCAGGAGACCAATTTCTTCTATCCGGAAGAGGGCGGCATTCAGATCAGCCTGGATGAAACCGTCAACCTCGCAGAAGTAGAGCGCCTGCTGGGCATTTTTGCGAAAGCAAGCGGCAAGCAAGCGGCTTTTGAGCCAACTGCTGCTCAGGACGGCCTGATGGCACCCGAGGGCCTGCAGCGTGACAGCGACTACCTGACGCACCCGAAATTCAATACCTACCACACAGAGACCAATATGATGCGCTACCTGAAGGAGCTGGAGAACAAGGACCTTTCGCTGGTCCACTCCATGATTCCGCTGGGCAGCTGCACCATGAAGCTCAACGCCGCTACCGAGCTGATCCCGGTCAGCTGGCCGGAATTTGCTAACCTGCACCCCTTTGCCCCGGTAGATCAGGCGGAGGGCTACTTCCAGATTTTTGAAGAGCTGGAAGCCTGGCTGAGCGACATCACCGGCTTTGCAGCCTGCTCCCTGCAGCCCAACTCCGGCGCACAGGGCGAGTACGCGGGGCTGCTGACCATCCGCGCCTACCACGAAGCCAACGGCGACCACCACCGCAAAGTGGCGCTGATTCCGGACTCTGCTCACGGTACCAACCCGGCGAGCGCAGTGATGGCAGGGATGAAGGTAGTAGTCATCAAATGTGACGAGCAGGGCAATATCGACCTGGAGGACCTGCGCGCCAAAGCAGAAAAGCACAGCAATGAGCTGTCCTCGCTGATGATCACTTACCCGTCCACCCACGGCGTGTTTGAAACGGAGATCAAAGAAATCTGTGAAATCATCCACCAACACGGAGGAAAAGTATACATGGATGGTGCCAATATGAACGCTCAGGTTGGGCTGACAAGCCCGGGTATCATTGGCGCAGACGTCTGCCACCTCAATCTGCATAAGACCTTCGCTATACCGCACGGTGGCGGTGGCCCGGGTATGGGCCCGATTTGCGTGAACGAAAGCCTGAAGCCTTTCCTGCCTAAGCACAAGCTGGTGGATATGGGCGGCGAGCAGGGCATCAGCGCGGTATCCGCAGCGCCCTACGGCAGTGCGAGCATTTTGCTGATTTCCTACGCTTATATCAAGCTGCTGGGCAAAAAGGGGTTGACGGATGCCTCCCGCATCTCCATCCTGAATGCCAACTACATCAAGGAGCGGCTGAAGGATGCTTACAATGTGCTGTATGTAGGCGAAAAGGGGCACTCTGCCCACGAGCTGATCGTGGATCTGCGCCCGTTCAAGGCAGTAGCTACCGCCGAGGACGTGGCCAAGCGCCTGATCGACTATGGCTTCCACGCACCGACGCTCTCCTGGCCAGTACCGAATACGGTGATGATCGAGCCGACGGAAAGCGAGAGCAAGGACGAGCTCGACCGCTTCTGCGAGGCGATGCTGAGTATACGCGAGGAAATTGACGAGGTAGCACGCGGCGGCGAAGCCGATCAGAAGGACAATGTGCTGGTCAATGCGCCGCACGCCCTGCATACCATTACTGCGGATGATTGGGCGCACCCGTACTCCCGGCAGAAAGCAGCCTATCCGCTGCCGTACCTGCATCAGGGCCATAAGTTCTGGGTCAGCATCGGCCGGGTAGACAATGCCTACGGCGACCGCAACCTG
>CAJXXJ010000177.1 GCA_913062745.1 uncultured Phaeodactylibacter sp. | reverse complement strand
GTCAGCCCGCCCTGACTATACGCCCAGTCTACCTGCAGACCAGTGGTTTCGTTCCAGGCCCACTGTTCAGGCAGCAGGGGGTCGTCCGGCCAGGCTGACCGGTGCTGCAAACGGTGGTTGGGCTGTGCATAGCGCACGGAAGGCAAGGCTTGCATTTGCCGTAAGGCTTCATCAACGGAAGTGCCTGCGGGAGTTTCCAATAAAAAAATAGCAGGCTTCCGGCACAGCTGCTGCTTCAGGCGATAGCCTTTCGGCAACACGGAAACCGGCCCTTCCACTGGGCTTTCCAGCCATAGCAGCAGTTCTCCCGGCTGACGGCTTTGGCCAGCTGCAGCGGACAGAATCAGGCAGAATAGCAGAATTAGGGCGTATTTTCCCGGCATTTTCGGCATATTTGAGCTAAATTTCCCACACAACAAAACAAAATTAACTTCCGTTAACATCCTGTCCATGCTTTTGCGGTGAAAACAGGGCTACTGCTTAAACTGCGACAAAACCAGCCGGCCAGATGAACGGACACCCATTACCATTTGACTTCGAAAACATAAACGAATGATGAAGACACTGCTCCAAATCCTATGCCTCCTCCTTTTCTGGATGGCTTCCCTCCCACTCTCTGCACAGATGAGCAGAGCCGATAAAGACTACGAACTGGGCGCTTTTAACCTGGCGGTCCGAAACTATTTGCAGGTGCTGGAAAAGCGGCCTGCTAACTACGAAGCGATGGTCCGGCTGGCCGATTCCTACCGTTACCTCAACGAGATGGATGAAGCTAAAAGCTGGTATGAAAAAGCCATCCGAAACAACAAGCTGGAGGGAGAACAAATGTTCAATTACGCGCTGGTGCTGAAAGCGCTGGGACAGTATGATAAAGCGCAGCAGTGGTTTCTGGCCTACGCCCGTTCCAACCGCGACCAGGCCAACAAGGGTAACCACTTTGCACAGACTTGCCAGTTTGCGGCGAATCAAATGGGGCAATCCTCGCCTTACCTGATCAGCAACGAATACATCAATACCACCGCATCTGAGTTCGGCCCGGCATTCTACGGCGATCAGGTCGTCTTCAGTTCCGGACGTGCCGACCTGCAGCCGCCCGGCGCTACCTGGACGGGCCGCTCGCAGAATCAGCTGTACATGGCCCGGGTGGGCAATAATAAGTTCCTGGAATCTCCGGTGCTGCTACAGCGTAACGACGGGGAGGGCTTTGTCAATACCGGCCCGGTCTCCTTTGCGCCGGAGCTGAAGGAAGTCTTTTACACAAAGAACAACTTCATCGATGGTACCCGGCACATCCCGACCGGCGGGCTGGAGCTCAGCCTGGCTTCCTCCTCTATCAATCCCAACCGGGAATGGACAAACGAGCAGGCTTTCCCATTCAACGGGTCCGGCTACTCTACCGGCTGGCCGCATCTTTCGCCGGACGGCAACACGCTGTACTTCGCGTCCAACCGCCCGGATGGCTTCGGTGGTTTTGACCTGTATGTCTCTTACCGGATGGGCAACACCTGGAGCACGCCGGAAAACCTGGGGCCAAACGTCAATACGCCCGGCGACGAAGTATCTCCGTTCTACGACGGCAATTTCCTGTTCTTCTCGTCTAACTGGCACCCGGGGCTGGGCGGCTACGACATCTTCCGCGCGGAGCAGTCAGACGGCCGGTGGACGCGGATATTCCACCTGGGCAACCTCATCAACAGCTCGCGGGACGACCTGGGCTTTATCTACCACAGCTTCAACAACCGCGGCTACATGGTGTCTAACCGGCCGGGCGGCAAGGGGCACTACGATATTTACAAGGTCTTTAAATCAGCCGACAACATACAGCTGAATGTGCAGAGCGCTTCCGACGGCGCGCCCATCCCTTACGCCACTATTGATTTCATCAACTGTGGAGAGGGGCTGCATAAAGCGGACAGCCGGGGCAATTACAGCTTTCAGGCTGTGGAAGGGCTGGACTGCAATATCCGCGTCCGGGCGGATGGCTACCGGGAGGCTATCTTCCAGGTTTCCACTATGGGGGCGCGTCAGAACCGGGAGGTCAACGTCAAGCTGGTGCGAGAAGGTGAAGACTATACCGGAAAAATACTGGACTATCAGTCCCGCCGCCCGCTGAGTGGCGTAGCGGTTTCTTCCACCAATCTGGCTTCCGGCAGCACGATGGAGACGACGACGGATCAATTTGGGGATTACACCCTGTCTTTCAGCCCCAATTCCACCTACAGCATCCGCTACTCCCGCCCGGGTTACCGCGACATCAACCGTACCGTTAATACGGAAGAAGGCTTTAACCGGGACGAGCTGCTGGGGGTCATCAATATGCTGCCGGTAAATGCGCCGGGTAATGTAGCCCCGCCTCCCAACCCGTCGCCCGGCATTCGCTCGGTGGATGAAGAAGTCCGCCCGAGGGTTGGTGGTGGCTATGCTGTACAGGTAGCTGCGCTGAGCAAGCCGGGTTTGGAAAGCTTCTCCGAGCTCGGTTCTATCGGGCGAGTATACAGTAAAGTAGAGGATGGCAAATACAAAGTCCGGGTGGGTGTGTTCCCAACCCGGCCGGCTGCCGAGCAGGCAATGGCCAGAATCCGGGACATGGGCTATCCGAAACCTTTCATCGTGAAGGAAGAAGGCGAGAACCAGATGACGCCCAAGGGAGGCAGCAGCCCGCAGTCTTACAATTCCGTACAACCGCTGCAGCCTGCAGCTGCCGTTTATAAGGTCAAGCTGGGGGACTACCGGGATACCCGCTGGTTTGATTCATCTGCCGTGCGGGGGTTGGGCCGTGTTGAAGAGATGCGCCGCAGCGATGGCCTGACGACGATGCTGCTGTCCGGCTTCCGGGACCTGACGGACGCGCGGGATGCCCTGCGGAGGGTACGTACTGCAGGTTTTACGCAGGCGCAGCTGCTGCAGGATATGAATGGCGTGATGCAGATCGTAGAGTAAACAACCTGCTGCTCAGAGCTTATAGTCTGGCCTTAGATAGCATTGGGGCAAACAAAAAACCTGGCGCTGCTGCATAGTTGCGGCGCCAGGTTTTTTAATTTGTTCTGCCGTGGTTGACAGGCTGCTATTTCAGATACTGCTCTACCGGCTGATAGGGTAAGCCGAAGGCCTCGCCCACGCTCTTGTACACAATAGTGCCATCTACGACATTCAGGCCCATCTTGAGCGGCTGATTGTCGAGGCACGCCTGCTTCCAGCCCTTGTCTGCCAGCTGAATCGCGTACGGCAGCGTAGCGTTGGTCAGTGCAATAGTAGAAGTGTAGGGCACGGCGCCCGGCATATTTGCTACGCAGTAGTGCACCACATCGTCAATGATGAAGGTCGGATCCTCGTGCGTAGTGGGCTTGCAAGTCTCGATACAGCCCCCCTGATCCACAGCCACGTCCACCAGCACGGTGCCCGGCTTCATATCCTTCAGCATTTCGCGCGTGATCAGGTTCGGTGCTTTGGCCCCCGGGATCAGTACAGCGCCTACGATCAAGTCCGCCTCTTTGATATAGCGGCGGATGTTCATTTCATTGCTGTAGACGGTATTGACATTCGCCGGCATGACATCCGCCAGATGGCGCAGGCGCGGCAGGCTGATATCCAGCATCGTCACCTGTGCCCCCAGCCCGGCTGCCATCTTAGCGGCCTGCGTACCCACGACGCCACCGCCGAGAATCAGCACTTTGCCCGGCTCTACGCCCGGTACGCCGCCCAGCAGCACACCCCGGCCCTTCAGGGGCTTTTCCAGAAACTTGGCTCCTTCCTGAATGGCCATACGCCCTGCCACCTCAGACATCGGCACCAGCAGCGGCAGGCTGCCGTCCGGCAACTCTACGGTCTCGTATGCCAGGCAGATCGCCTTGCGGTCCATCATAGCGTGGGTAAGCGGCTCGTAGGAAGCAAAATGAAAATAGGTAAACAGCAGCTGCCCTTCCCGGATGAGTTCATACTCCGGCTCAATCGGCTCCTTTACCTTGATGATCATCTCCGCCTTAGCGTACACCTCCTCGATGGTAGGGAGGATTTGCGCGCCGGCAGCCACATACTCCTCATCCGGGAAGCCACTGCCCAGCCCGGCGGTTGCCTGCACAAACAGTTCATGCCCCCGCTTCGTCAGCTCCAGAGCGCCGGCGGGCGTCAGCGCCACGCGGTTTTCGTTATTTTTAATTTCCTTGGGAACGCCAATAATCATAAGCTATTCGATTTAATTTGGTTATACAGGCACGGAGGGTATCTCCCGGCACGGGGCACTCCTCCAGCTGGCTGCACAAACGCTGCGGCGCAGCTTCCCAATTTTGGCAAACCACCCCGTTCCTGCGTTTAGGCGGAAAAATGCTGCGCAAAAATAGTCAAAGCCTTGGGATGTCGGAGGAAATGCTAAACAAAAATCGGCAGCTCGGAAGTCGGGATGACCCCTTTCGCCATAGCGATATCGAACATGCGCTGCACTGCTGCCCGGCCCGGCTGCCCAAGCGCGCGGGTAAAGGCATTGACATACAGTTCAATATGCTGGTACATCACTTTTTCTTCCATCTCCTGTGCATGCTTCCGCACAAACTCCAGGCTGTCCTTCGGGTGGTCCATCGCGTAGGCCACGCTGCGCTGCATCACCCGGTTGACGGCCTGCTGCACGGCTTCCGGCAAATCACGCCGTACCACAATCCCTCCCAGCGGGATGGGCATTTTCGTGGCCGACTCCCAGTACTCGCCCAGGTCCATCAATTTCACCAGCCCGCGCTCCGCGTAGGTAAAGCGGTTTTCGTGAATAATCAGCCCGGCATCCGCATCGCCCCGCAGCACGGCCCCCTCGATGTCCGAAAACAGCATCGGCTGGCGCTTGTCCGCATCCGGGAAAGCCAGGCTGAACAGGAAATTGGCGGTGGTGTATTGGCCGGGAATGGCGATGGTACAGGAAGGGATTTCCGCATCCAGGATCGGAGAACGGGCGATCAGCAGCGGGCCTACCTTATTGCCGAGGGCGCTGCCGGCTTCGAGCAGAGCGTAATCCTTTAGCAGAAATGCAAAGGCGTGATAACTCAGCTTGGTGGCCTGCAGGGACCGGTCGAAGGCCCGCTGATTGAGTTCTTCCACATCAGCGATGACTGGTTCGAATTGCAGGCCCTCTGTATCTACCTTGCCGTGCAGCAAGGCATCGAAGATAAAGGTGTCGTTGGGGCAGGGAGAGAATCCTAATGTGAGCCGCATAAGCTGCTAAGTATTGTTGAAGGCGTAAAGGTAAGGGATTAGCAGCAGCTGCCCGTTTAAGGACTACCGAAAAGCACGGGATTTTTTACCGAGAGCAATGAGCGCGAGGGTGAAGACTAACATCGTTGTAGCTGGCATAAATATAGATTTAGAGACGGTTGCAGAAATAGATTGTTCAGCGGCTGCCGGGAAGATGGTACCCCCTTTAGCCTTTTGCTATGCACAGACCGCCCGTTTGTCCAAAAGGGTTGGGCGAAGATGGAAAAAAATCTGCTTTTTTTTTGCCTGCCACATTTTGCCTATATTATCAGCAAGCTAAAACATCAGACCCTTATGCGTCTTTGGACCTTCGTTTTAATCTTGGTTTTCAACACCTTACACGCACAAAGCCAGGAAGCGCCCCCGCGGCCAGACACCCTCTTAATCGGCTACTACTATTCTCCGCCTTTTGTGATCCAAAAAGACAGTACGGGCGAGGAAGGGGCCAGCCTTTGGCTGTGGGGGCGCATAGAACAACAGCTGAGTATCCCCTACCGCATGCAGTATATGCCACTCGACAGCCTGCTGCGGGGCCTTGCTTCCGGCACGGTAGACATGAGCCTCAACCCCCTTACCATCACGAGCGAGCGCTCTGAGCGCATCGATTTTTCTGCCCCCTACTACATTTCAAATGCGACCGTTATGATAGAGGCGGAATCATCCTGGCGAGCGTGGACACAGTTTCTCGGGTCTTTCTTTTCCATCAACTTTCTGCGGGCGGTGATGGCGCTGTTTGTCGTCATATTCATATTCGGCTTTATCGCCTGGCTCTTTGAACGCCGCGCCAACCCGGAAGAATTCCACCCTGGCTGGCGGGGTTTGTGGAGCGGCATCTGGTGGTCGGCCGTCACGATGACTACGGTGGGCTACGGCGACAAGTCTCCCCGTTCCGTAGGGGGCCGTGTTGTAGCGCTGGTCTGGATGTTTGCCGCCATCATCATCATTTCCGGTTTTACGGCCAGCATTGCTTCTGCCCTTACGGTCAACCGCCTCGGGGGCGACCGCTCGGATATTTTTGCCTTCAAGGAGTCCCCTCTGGCCACCGTGGAAGGCTCTGCGACGGAGGAATGGCTGCGGGAGCGTTTTTTCGAGGAGATACGTACGTTCCCCAATCTGCGGTCCTGCCAACAGGCCCTGCTGGATCAGAAAGTGGAAGCCGTAGCCTACGATGAGCCCCTGCTGACTTATATCGCCGAGCGGGATACCCTGTCCCGCTTCGATGTGCTGCCCTTCAGCTATAATCTGCAGTTGTATGCCTTTGGTTTCTCGGAGCAGCTGCCTCCGGAACTGAAGGAGCAAATCAGCAATGAGCTGCTGCGCGTCACGGAGAGCCGGGACTGGGAGGAGTTGCTGGTGAATTATGGGTTGCGGAAGGATTGAGGGGGCGATTCCGCAGGTACTTGGAAACTTGGCTCGCTTAGAACACCTGCTTCCCCCTCCGCCCTGACGGGCACCTCCCCAAAGGGAGGAGAGCCGGGTGGTCGCCAGGCGCGCGGCATATACGACATGACCGCACCTACGGCGCTCCAACTATTTTTTTTGCCGTTATGGCTACCAACAGGATCGCACCTACGGCGCTTGCCGGGTGGGAGCACCGCGGGGGGTGCAACCGGGAAGGGCCAGAGGCCCGCTCCTATTGGTAGCATTGCCCGTAAAAAATAAACAGGAGCGCCGTAGGTGCGGCTATATGGAAGAGCCCAGGGTTCCAGGGGACCAAGTGTCCAAGTTGCCGGGGGGGCACCTCGCGGGTAATCCCGGTTTTTAAAAAACACATTAGGTACGTAGGAGCGGCAGGTGCCCGGCAGGACCAAGGGCGCAGTTTTCCACTGCGCCCTTGGTTGCTTTGGAGGAGCCCAAGTGACCTGGCGGCATCCCCACGGGTAGTGCCTCTGGCACCCATGGCTTTCAGTACCTCCGGGGGGAGTCATGTCTCCCATGGCTTCGTCACCTTCCCTCAAATGCAGACGCTGTGACAATGAAGGATTTACAGAATCGGTCTGACTGGCGCAGCCAGGTAGAGCCGCATATTTGTTGCCCGGTCCGCCTCACTAGCAACAACCCCGACTTCGGAGAACCTGTCTACTCGGCGCAGCCAGGTAGAGTCATATATTTATTGCCCCGGTCCGCCCCACCAGCAAC
>CAJXXJ010000176.1 GCA_913062745.1 uncultured Phaeodactylibacter sp. | reverse complement strand
CCTATGGTGTCCTGAGCTTATGCCAACGGATAACCTTTAACGGTAATCCAAACGAGCAGAAGAAAGGACGCCAGAACCAGCCAGAACCGGATATCCCGGTGTACGGCGTTCGTCTTTTCAGAAATCATACCTGTTAGCTTCTGAGCAGTTAACAATAAAGCATACTGCACAAGCCTCGACTTGTTATAGATGCCCCTTTTAAAGTTGGTGTGCCGGGCCGTTTTTTATTTAAGCCCAACGTCATTCTCTCTACTCAGAGCAAAAAGGATGCCATAGATGATTTTAATAATATGAATACTTAGACGAGATCCGGTACGAGCTCAATTCCTTCTACTTTTTCCTCAAACCATTTTAGCGGTTCCTGATGCTTGTCGCCGGTCTGTGTATCGCACTTGAAGAACAGGTAAAACAGCTGCCGGTGCTCGCCCATGCGTTCGAGCAGCCGCTGCAGACGGAGCTCACCGGCGGCCGGATTGCCGTATAGGAACTTGGTGCGCCAGGCGTAGAATGCCTCATCGTGCAGCTCGAGCAAATCGAGCACTGCTTCATCTTGCGTATAGCGCTGCATGAAACGGCGAGCCAACATGCCGTGGTGCTTGCTCCAGTCCCGCGGGTAAGAGCGCTTTTCCTTGTGTTTAAAAGTATCGTGGGCAAAGGCCACGAGCCGCAGCCGTTTGCGGGTAAGCCCTTCCACCCCAAGCGCGTCAATGTTGCGAAGCACTTCCTGAATATGCTTGTAGATACTGCCTTCGGGGTGCCCGAAGCGCGGCTGGCCCCACCGCAAACCCTCGCAGAAGTCGGAGTCTCGCAGTAGCCGCCGTTCCATATCTGTTTCCGGCTGTAGCACTTCTTCAAAGAAGTTCTTGAAATGTTGATACATTCTCATGAGGTGTCCTAAGTAAAAGTCAGAGCGGGCGGAGGCTGAACGACCAGGTTGCCCAAGAGTTAAACAATTATTTTTACAACTTAGTGCGTTCAGGTGAGTGGGCTTTCAAGATATAAGTTTCCTGACTGCTTTCAAAATCTAAATAAAAACTTGCGGCCCTGACCCAAAGCTCCACCAAATTAGCCGCTGTTAAGGTGGTGTTAAACCAAACAAGCCAGGTAACAAAGGTTTTTTGACCGTAGTTTTCTGTTCATAATTATAAGCGTCTGGTATTTTGTATGCTCTGCCGCACATGGCAGACGGCCAGTGTAAACACCATAAAAAATCACGACCGACATGAAACAACTTTTGTCATTGCTCACCGCTTCCGTGCTCGGCGGCCTGATTGCCCTTGGCGGCGCACAGTGGGCTTCCGCCGGCGATGCCGAAGCTACTGCTGCCGAGCCTGCCGTGTATGCTCAGCCCGTTCGCCAGCTCAATGTGCCTCCGGGCAGCCATGCCGCTCCGTTTGATTTCAAATCAGCTGCCGCACGTTCTATGCCCGCAGTGGTCCATATCTCTGCCAGCGCTACACAGGCAGAGCAGCGCCCCTCCGACAATCCGTTCCGGTTTTTCTTTGGTGAGGAGTTCGGCGGCGGACAGCCCAAAAGCGGGTCAGGGTCCGGCGTGTTCTATACCGAAGATGGTTATATCGTTACCAACAACCACGTGGTAGAATTTGCCGACGAGGTGGAAGTGACCCTTTATGACAACCGGACCTACCGCGCTAAGGTGGTGGGTACGGATGAGAAAACCGACCTGGCCGTTATCAAAATAGAAGGCCGCGGTTTCCCGACCCTGGACTTTGCCAACAGCGACGAGGCGGAAATCGGGGAGTGGGTACTGGCCGTAGGCAACCCTTTTGACCTCACCTCCACGGTAACGGCTGGTATCATCAGTGCCAAGGGGCGTAGCATCAACCTGCTGGGCGGCGGCCGCGCCATTGAGTCGTTTATTCAGACAGACGCAGCCGTCAACCCGGGCAACAGCGGCGGTGCTCTGGTCAACGCAGAGGGGCAACTCCTGGGCATCAATACCGCGATTGCGACCCGTACCGGTGTGTTCTCCGGCTACAGCTTCGCCATCCCGGTTAACCTGGTCCGGCGCATTGCTAATGACATCATCGAATTTGGCAGCTACCAGCGGGCATACCTGGGCGTGACCATTACAGAGCTGGACGGAGAATACGCTGAAGAACTGGGCGTCAGGATTACTCAGGGCGTCGTGGTTGAAGAGCTGGTCGACGGCGGCTCCGCACAGTTTGCCGGCTTATTGCCGAAAGATATTATCACCGGAGTAGACGGCCGGTCTATCAAAAATGTGCCGGAACTGCAGGAAATTATCGGGCGCGCCAAAGCCGGAGAAACGGTGGAACTGACGATTAACCGCCGCGGAGAAACGCAGCGAATACCGGTTCGGCTGAAAGCCGGATAAAGCAACAGGGTGCCCGTGTTCAGGCATCGATTACCCGGTATAGCATTGTACATGACATTTTTGTGCAATTTCCTGCATTCACACTTTTTGGGCCTTGCATCAAAGGTTTACAAAGCTTAAATTGGAAGTAACCGTAAAACACTGGCACCCTTTGCCTTAAGAAATTATTAACGTCCCTTTTGCAACATCCCGCAGGAAATAGGGGTTAGGGGAATAAAGAAACTTGTTTAAAGTTGGTTTTTCGTTTTGTTTTGATGCGTCTGTCCCGAATTACGGGGCAGACGTTTTTTCATTTGTGCCGCTTTTCGTAACTTTAGAACAAACCAACCCCCTCCGCAATGCCATCTGAACCCATTCTGACAACCTGGCCCGAAAGCCTCCTCAGCCTCTTCTACCCCCGCCTCTGCCTGGCTTGCGGCCAAAACCTGCCGTCCAAAGCTTCTTCCATTTGCCTGAGCTGCAACCATCAGCTGCCTAAGACAGATTTCCACCTGCAGGCGGATAACCCCTTTACCGAACGGTTCTGGGGGCGCATACCCCTGCATGCCGGGGCGGCTTGCTATCACTTTAGCAAAAGCGGGCGCACGCAGCAACTGCTGCATCATTTAAAATACGGCGGCAAACGGGAAGTTGGGGTAGAAATAGGCAAGATATACGGAGCGGATTTGTTACAAAGCCCCCTTTTCAGGACAGTGGCGCACATCGTACCGGTGCCGCTGCACCCCCGCAGAAAGCGTCAGCGGGGCTACAATCAGGCAGCAGCCTTTGCACAGGGGCTGAGCCAGGCCATGAAGCTGCCCTGGAGCGAAGCGCTCATCCGGACGCAGCACACCTCTTCTCAGACCAGCAAAACGCGCATGGAGCGATTTGCTAATGTCTCTCAGGTATTTGCACTACGGGATGAATCAGCGGTGCAGGGCAAATTGGTACTGCTGGTAGATGACGTGATGACCACCGGCGCCACACTCGAAGCTTGCGCCCATTGCCTGCTGCAAGCGGAAGGCACTTCCGTGGCGATGTGTACCATCGCTATTGCGAATTAGCCTGCAGCGTCACCGGCTGCTCCATCTTTTTCAGCTTAATACTCATCCGCTCTGCGGTGCCAAAGCGCTGGTGCAGCTCACTGAGGTAGGTGCAATAATCATTGAAAACCGCCGGGGCAGCCCGCCGGTCGATGACCTCTATTTTGTCATCCAGCCGCAAGCCGGCTTCCCAGGCCGGTGAACCTTCCACGATAAAGCCTACCGATACCCCGCCATCTTCGTCATAGTGCGGCAGCCAGCCCAGCACCGGGGCAAGAGGTGCGGTGTAGCCTTCGGAGCGTGGCCAGAGCAGGAGTTCTTCCCGGGCGTAGTCCAGCCCGACCCGGTAGTGCTGCCAGACTTTACTGCCCAACTTACTGACGCCAGCCCCTGCTCTAAGCTCCTGAAAGGTATGCTCCCAGCTGCCCGCCTGTAATTGGCCGCCATCCAGCAGCAAGCCGTCCACAGCGGGCCCTCCGATCAGCCGTTGGTATACTCCGTCCTGGTAGCGGGCAGCATTTGCTGATTTTTTTACCCGCTTTTCGTTCAGATACACCCCGCCGATGTAGCCGAGGTCTACAATGAGCTCCTGCTTTCCGTACCCGTTCAGCTGAACCTTAACGGCAGGGCGGCCAAAGGGGCCCAACCGGCGAAAAGGAATACGGTGCGCCGGCTTGGCCTGTAAGGGCTGCTCCAGACTGGAAAAGATAATATGCTGCTGATCGTAATCGATGATCCAGTTGCAATGGCGCAGGAAGTTGCTGCCCAGCACCCCGCCTTCGGCGATACAGCGGGCCGGCGACCGCAGTGGGTAGGTAACCAGCTGAAAAGCGAGCCCCTCCACCGTAGCGTCTCCCAGCCGTATGCTGTCTACCAATACGATATCTCTCCCAAAGTTCCCTTCTTCGGCTTCTGCTGACAGGCCCAGGTAGGCCGCCCCCTCTTTGGAAAGCTTGCTGCCATACTCCCCGCTGCCCCAGATAAAATCCATGCCCATTTCCCGGCCATTCAGGTGGGCGCGTACCACAATCAGGCCATTGCGGAGCTCAAAGGGTATGGTATCGGTAAATGAGCCGGAAGTCAGGCTCCCGCTCTTCAGGCGGGCAGCGGTCTGCGAGGTTATACAGGCATTGGACAATGCGAGCAGCAGCACCAGGCTGGCGAAAATGCTTAGTCTGTTCATGTCAATGGGATGTTATGCTACAAATGTAAAAAATTATCCTTCGTATACTTCCAGCATCTGATGTAAATCTTCCAGCGTATTGGCTTCCCGCACCGGCTTATCTTTGCGCCAGCGCAGCATGCGGGGGAAGCGGAGCGCCACACCGGACTTATGCCGTGTGGATTTACGGATGCCTTCAAAGGCAATTTCGAATACGTGCTTAGGCTCTACACTGCGCACCGGCCCGAAGCGCTCCAGCGTATTGCGGTGAACCCAGGAGGTGATTTCCCGGAACTCCTTATCCGTAAGCCCGGAATAAGCTTTCGTGAAAGGCACCAGGGCATCTTCATCCCATACCGCAAAGGTGAAGTCGGTGTACAAATTGGCCCGGCGGCCGTGCCCGCGTTGTGCGTAGATCATCACCGCATCTATGGTCAGCGGGTCCACTTTCCACTTCCACCAGTCTCCTTTGCGGCGGCCAGCCCGGTATACAGAGGCCCGCTTCTTCAGCATCAGGCCCTCGCTGTGGTACTGCCGGGCGTTGCGGCGCTCTTCCTCCAGCTCTTCCCATTGGCTGAAAGGCACAAGCTCAGAGAGCAGCAGCTGATGGCTGGCAGTGGCTTGCCCCAGCAGTTTTTCCAACAACTTTCGCCGGTGCTCCAGCGGCTGTTCCCGCAGGTCTTCGCCCTCCCACTCCAGCAGATCGTAAGCGACCAGCACCACCGGTACTTTTTCCAGTATCTTTTTGGTTACGTTTTTGCGCCCAATGCGGGTTTGCAGCTCGTTGAAACTGAGTGGCTGCCCGTCTTTGTACGGCAGTATCTCTCCGTCGATGACGGTACCGTCGGGCAGTTGTTCCGCAAGCGGATGAAACTCGGGAAATTTATCCGTCACCAGCTCCTCTCCTCGTGACCATACGAACAGCTCGCCTTTGCGCACAATGAGCTGCCCGCGGATGCCATCCCACTTCCGCTCGGCGATCCATTCCTCCGGTGCCCCCAGGCCTTCCGGGCCCTCTTCCAGCGCGTAGGCCAGATAAAACGGGTAGGGCTTCGATACATCTTCCAGCGGGTCTTTGGTAAGGATCAGGTCCTCAAAAGTGGTGCGGTCGGGCGTCCAGTCTCCCATCAGGCGGTGGGCCAACGTATTTTCGTCGATTCCGGTACACTTTGACAGGGCGCGTACCATCAGCTTCTGGGACACTCCGATGCGGAAGCCGCCCATAATCAATTTATTGAATACCAGGCGCTCGGTATAGTCCATTTGCTGCCAGGCGGCTACGACCCGGCTTTTCTTTTCGGCCTCTTCCAGTTTGTCCAGCGCTTTGATGTATTCGATCCAGTAGGAAAGGCTCTGCTCGTTTTTGCCGGAAGGCTTGGGGAGGGTCAGTGCGATGGCTTCGCTCAGGTCGCCTACAACGTGGTACGACTCTTCAAAAAGCCACAGAGGAATACCCGCCAGTTCGGCTGCCCACTGCCTTAGCAAGGTAGTATTGACGGTCCGCTTAGGCCGGCGGGAAGACAGTATAGCAACCGTCCACAGGCGGTCATCATCATCCGCAGCCTTCAGGTAAGCGGCCAGCTCATCTACCTTCGTATTGATTTTGGTGGTCTGATCCAGGCGGGTAAACAGTTGTGCAAAGCGTTCCATGCGGTAGGGTGTAAAAGTTTAATCTTCAGAATCATCATCCTTGTCCAGGGATTCGCCTTCGTACTCCGTCTGTGCCTCCCAGGCATCGAGCCCGCGTTCTTCGCGCAGGTAACGGGCGAAGAGGTTGGTATAGCCGTGCGTGACGACCACCCGCTCCGCGCCGGTCGCCGTGATGGCCTCGTTGAGCCCGGTCCAGTCCGCATGGTCGGAAAGCACAAAACCCCGGTCAGCCGAGCGGCGACGGCGCGTACCCCGCAGGGCCATCCAGCCGGAAGCAATGCCCACGGAGGCCTTCTTAAAGCGCTTCATCCAGTTGGAACCGGTTGCCGAAGGCGTAGCCAGCACCAGGCTGCCTTCTAAATCAGCAGCTTTGACTTCCCGGGTAATTCTGGTGGTTTTGGGTAGGGTAATGCCCTGCCGCCGCATGACCTCATTCGTATTTTCGATAGCACCGTGCGTATGGATGGGGCCGATGCTGCTGTCTACTCCAGCCAGCACCCGCTGTGCTTTGCCCAGTGCGTATACGCCGATGATACTTGCTTTGCCGTCCGCCTGGTTTTGCTTCCACCATTCGTTGATTTGGGTGAATACCTTTTTCTGCTGTTTCCAGCGATAGACTGGCAGTCCAAAGGTAGACTCGGTGATGAAGGTATGGCAGCGCACCGGCTCAAAGGCTTCCGACAATCCATCGTCTTCCACCTTGTAATCGCCGCTCGCCACCCAAACTTCTCCTTTGTGCTCTACGCGGATCTGAGCAGAACCGACAATATGCCCGGCAGGATGGAAAGAAAAGGAAACGCCGTTGATGCGGGTGACCTCCCCGTATTCTACTGTATCGTGGCGGATGTTGCCCAGCCGGTGCCGGATGACCGGAGCTGCGGAGCGGGTAAAGAGGTAGTGTTTATGCCCCCAGCGGGAGTGGTCGGCGTGGCCGTGGGTGATGAGCGCGCGGTCTACAGGCCGCCAGGGGTCGATGTAGACGCCGGCAGCTGCGCAGTAAATGCCTTTTTCCGTAAATTCTAATAGAGCCATAAATGCGGAGGCGATGTTCTGTGCTGTACAACAGTAATTCGCCCCGGGTGTTCTGAGGCTGCCTATACTAGTAATTCTCGTGTAGGGTAAAATGGAAGGTAGCCCCCTGCCCTACTTCTGATTCTACCCGGATTGCGCCGCCGTGCTGTTC
>CAJXXJ010000175.1 GCA_913062745.1 uncultured Phaeodactylibacter sp. | reverse complement strand
CGCCGCCGCTGGTTGAACAGGCCACCACCAGTGATGTGCTGGTAACCGGCATTAAAGTGGTTGACCTTTTAGCGCCTTATGCCAAAGGCGGTAAAATTGGCCTGTTTGGCGGTGCCGGGGTGGGCAAGACCGTTCTGATTATGGAACTGATTAACAATATTGCCAAAGGCCATGGCGGCTATTCCGTGTTTGCCGGTGTGGGTGAGCGTACCCGTGAAGGCAACGATCTTTATCATGAAATGATGGATTCCGGGGTTATTGATCTGGAAGGGGACAATTCAAAAGCCGCGCTGGTATATGGCCAGATGAATGAGCCACCTGGTGCGCGGGCGCGGGTTGCCCTGTCTGGCCTGACAATGGCCGAATATTTCCGCGATCAGGAAGGGCAGGATGTTTTGGTCTTTGTGGATAATATCTTCCGCTTTACTCAGGCGGGTCAGGAGGTGTCATCGCTCCTGGGACGGGTGTCATCGGCGGTAGGGTATCAGCCTACGCTGGCCACCGAGATGGGCCTGATGCAAGAGCGTATTACCTCTACCAAGCGCGGATCCATCACCTCTGTTCAGGCAGTATATGTGCCCGCGGATGACTTGACCGATCCGGCTCCGGCCACAACATTTGCCCACCTGGACGCCACAACGGTATTGAGCAGAAAGCTGTCCTCTCTTGGTATTTACCCTGCGGTAGATCCATTGGATTCTACTTCCCGTATCCTTACCCCTGAAATTGTGGGTGAAGAGCATTACCGCACTGCCCAGCGGGTGAAGGAGATATTGCAGCGCTATAAAGAGCTGCAAGATATCATCGCCATTTTGGGTATGGATGAATTGAGCGAAGAAGACAAGTTAGTAGTATCGCGCGCCCGTCGTGTACAGCGTTTCTTGTCGCAGCCGTTCCACGTAGCCGAGCAGTTTACCGGTATCCCGGGCCTGCTGGTACCGATTGAAGAGACCATCCGTGGCTTCAACATGATCATGGACGGCGAAGTAGACGAGTATCCGGAAGCGGCCTTCAACCTGAAAGGTACAATCGACGATGTGATCGAAGCAGGTAAGAAGATGCTGGCGGAAGCAGAAGAGCAGAACTAATCATTGACTATCATTTCGCGGAGGAAGCAGCCCGCCGGGCCGCTTCCTCCGATTTCTATATTTGCGCCGACTAAGTGCAAACCCAAAATTAAGCGGATATGAACATTAGCGTTCTGACACCGGATAAAGAAATCTTTCAGGGCCCGATTACTTCAGTGCGGGTGCCGGGCACCAACGGCGAATTTCAGATATTGAAAAACCACGCCCCCATTGTGTCTTCTCTGGAAGCAGGCCGGGTACAGATTACCGCAGGCAGCGGCGAATACCGTTACTTCGATGAGGAGACCGGCCGGGTGGAAACCAACACACAGCCGGGCCGCGACATCACCTTCACTATCAACGGTGGCTTTATTGAGGTGCTCGACGACGAGGTTTCACTGCTGGTGACGGGAGTGGTTTAAGAAATTTTCTGACTGGCTGCAGGAGTTTTATGCTCTGATAGCTTTTTGCAAAAAAAATCAAAAGGTACTTTCCCTGCGGGGGAGGTGCCTTTTCTGCTTTCTGCTTAGCTTTCTAAAATACAGGGGCCGTGTTGCTCTCAGCCGCCGTAGCCCGGAGGGCGCAGGATGCCGATTTCCGCTTTCTCCCCTTCCCCCTCCCTTGAAAAAACCGCCAATCCCACGTATATTTCCGCATCCGTTAACACCATAGCCCGGAGACGACTATGTCCAACCGCCTGCAAGCCATTTTTCAGAAAAAGCTGGTGCCCGTCACCTTTGAGCGCACGATCGGCCTGTTTGGGGCGACAACGATAGGCGTAGGCGCGCTGATGGGAGCCGGCGTGTACGTGCTGATCGGATTGGCTGCCGGAGTAGCCGGCCCTTCCGTTTGGATATCCTATATCGTCTGCGGCGGGCTAGCCTTTCTCACCACCCTGTTGTTTGCGGATATGGCCCGGCTCGTGCCCATTTCGGGCGGCGGGTACGCCTACGCATACCGTTCGCTGGGGCGCATCGGCGGGTTTACCACGGGCTGGTTTCTGGCGCTCGGCAGTGTATTTGCCTGCGGGCTGTACGCTATAGGCTTCGCAGAGTACTTTGCTTCTATCCTCGGGTACAAGCTGCCCGGGTACGGTGTTAAGCTCGTAGCCGGCGCGCTGGTTGTACTGTCCGCTTTTCTCAACTCGAAGGGAACAGAAGGCGCCGACCGTATTCAGAACCTGCTGACCTGGGGCAATCTGGGCATCCTGGCTGTTTTACTGGTAGGAGCGGCTTTCTTTTTGAAGCCAGGCCTGGCAGTGCCGGTATTCCCGCTTGGACCGGAAGGCACCTTCGGCGCTATCGGCATCATCTACATCTCTTTCTTCGGCTACCAGTTGATTGCCAACAGCGCAGACGAAATCCGGAACCCGGCCGTCACAGTGCCGCGCGCCATGAAGCTGTCGATGGGCATCGCCTTCCTGTTCTACCTGCTGGTGGCAGTGGCGAGCATTATGGTAGTGCCCTGGCAGCAATTGTCGCAGTCAAGTGCTCCCCTGGTAGATGTGGCAACCGCCGTGTTTGGCAGTTTTGGTTGGGTGCTCATCTCTACAGGCGGCATTCTGGCCTCGGCAGGCGCGCTCAACAGTACAGTCCTTTCGCAGGGGCGGCAGATTTATGCGATGGGCAAAGACCGCTTTGTACCGGCCCTGCTGGGCAAAGTGCACGAAGGCGCAAAGACCCCGCGGGCGGCTATCCTGGCCGGTGGTGGGCTTATATTGGTCGCCCTGCTGCTGTTTGACCTGGCGTTTATTGCCAAAGCGGCCAACTTCTGCCTGCTGGTGTCCCTGCTGCCGGTATCGCTCGCTCTGCGCCGCATCTATCGCGAACAGCCAGAGAAACGGCCCGGCAACTTTGCCCGCCGCTATCTGCCGGAACTGACGCTGCTGGTCAACCTCGGGCTGCTGGGCACACTCGACTGGCTGTCGCTCGTCTTCGGCTTGCAGCTGGCGCTGATCGGCGGGCTGGTCTTTTACTTTTATTCGCGAAAGCGGGTAGAGCGGCAGGAAACAGGGATGCACCTGGCCCTGGAAGAGGAAGAGCCGGCTTTCAAATTCAAAAGCGGAGAGCGCATACTCATGCCGGTGGCCAATCCGGAAACACAGCGCAGTATTTTCGACCTCTGCAATGCGGTGCTTGCGCAAAAGGGCGGAGAAATAGTCCCGCTCCATATTGTCAATACGCCGGAGCAGATGGATTTCCGCACCGCGCTCTCCAATTCCGAGCAGTCGCTTAGCCTGCTGGGCCGGATGGAGGATTGGCAAACTTCCCCCAGGGTGAATATCCGCCCGGTAGTGCGGGCCTCCCATAAGCTGGGCATGGGCATCGTGCACGCAGCGGAAGAGGAGCGTTGCGATTTAATCGTCATGGGCTACGCCGGCAAACAGGCGTCTGCCGCTGCGGCCAACCTGATGGAGCTGGTGCTCAACCGGGCTTCCGTAAATTGCATTTTCCTGAAAATTAAACAGCGGGGAGAGGCTTTCCGGCCAAAGCGTATCGCGGTGTCCCTGGGCGGGCGGCTCAACCTGAACCTGATGGTGCGCCTGGCCGGAGCAATCGCTGCGCAGTACAAGGGCGAGATTACCTTTCTCAATATCCTTCCCACGGCTTACAGCCCGGCACAGCAAGCGGAGTCGGGCAAGATCTTTATCGAAGCAATACAGCGGCATTCCGCAAGAGCACTGTACAGCATTCAGGTGCTGGCCTCCGACGACCCCATCGATACACTGGTGGAAAAATCAGCAGATTATGACCTGCTCGTCGTCGGAACCACCAAAGTAGGGCTGCTGCAGCAAATGGTGGTGGGCAATTTCGCAACTCAGATTACCGAGCGGGCGCAGTGCAGTGTGGCGGTGGTGCGGGTGTTGCCGATCGGGAGAAAGCTGGTGAAAGGGGTGTAGGCAACATTCTATACCTGCCACATATCTCCCCATAGCCGGGAGCCGCCATCCACGTACAGCGTCTCGCCGGTCACATAGTCCGCCAGAGCAAGGAAAAGCACCGCCTCTGCCACCTCTTCCACCTTGCCCAGGCGCTTGGCGGGGATCGTCTTGCTTACCTGTGCTACCATCTCCGGCGGGTAGTGCTCCAGCCCGGAGCTCTTGATGATGCCCGGCGCTACGCTGTTGATGCGCACATTGCGGTTGGCCCATTCCACAGACAGGGACTTGGTGAGGTTGTCCACGCCTGCCCGGGCTGCGCCGGTGTGCGACATGCCGGGTACGCCCCGGTAATGGTCTACAATAATATTGACGATGCAGCCGGACTGCTGAGGCAAAAAGAAAGTGTTAGCCATTTGGTGAGTGACAAACCAGGTGCCGTTCAGGTTCACGTTGATAACGGCCAGCCAGCCCTTGCGGGAAATCCCTTCCGCAGGAGACGGAAACTGTCCGCCGGCATTATTGACCAGGATGTCCAGCTTGCCACAGCGCTCTTGTATAAAGTCCGACAGGGCTTCCACGCGCTCCTCCTCCCGGATATCAAGCGGGAAGGCATGGCAGCTACCGTGGGCGCTTAGCTCTTCCGCTGCTTTTTGCAACAGCTCTTCCTTGCGCGAAGCAATAATTACCTCTGCGCCGTACTGCAGCAGCTGACGGGCAATTTCGTAGCCGATCCCGCTGCGCCCCCCGGTTACAAGTGCTGTTTTGCCTTCAAAAATGCCTTCCTGAAACATGCTGTAGTGTTTTATGTATACGCCGGAAAGATAGGGCTTTTACCCGCTGCAAAGAGTGCGGAAGGAGTAAAAGGATGCTTCTAAGAGCACTTGAAGGGTTATTTTGTCAAAATGACAGCCCTTAGGCTTGGCAAAGCGCCAAAATGGCATTTGTTGTTAAAATAAAGTGTTGGTTTTGTCAGATTTTTTCAACTGGTATGCCAATTGCATATGGTCTAGTGTAATTCAAATTTGACAACAATAAAAAATCATAAAACCATGACTCTTGTAAAGGTGAATCCGCACGCACTTGGCCGCCCCACTTTCTTCCGTGATTTTGACCGCGTATTTGATGACATGTTTGGCGGCACTACGGCACCGGCGCGCCCGCAGTTTAAGCCGGGCGTCAATGTAGTGGAAACTCCCGGGGCTTACCGTTTGGAAGTGGCGGCTCCTGGCCTCCAAAAGGAGGATTTTTCCGTAGAAATTGAGCAGAAAACACTAACCATCAGTGTAGAAAAAGAGTTCCCGCAATTAGACGGAGAAACGATAAAGCGGCGCGAGTTTGGCAACTACAGCTTCAAGCGCTCCTTCCGCCTGTCTGATCAAATCGACACGGAGGGCATCGACGCCACCTACGAAAACGGAGTGCTCAAAGTCACGCTCCCCAAAGTGGAAGCTGCAAAGGAAAAGCCGGCTCGTAAAATCGAAATAAGCTGATAATCAGTGTTTTGTCGCTGATTTGACAGTCCTTTGACGTGAAAGCTGAATGTTTGAATTCCCTTTTTCGTTAACCAAAATGTAGACGCTTTATGAACAAAGTAGTGAATTATAATCCGTTTGGCGTAAGCAAGTTCTTTGACGATTTCTTCAACCGCAGCGTCACCGACTTTTTCGGTAGTGACATGGCGATGACCCACCCTTCTGTAAATGTGGTGGAAACTGCAGATAGCTACCGTATCGACCTTGCGGCTCCGGGTCTGGATAAAGCAGACTTCAGCCTGGAGGTAGACCGCGACCGGCTCGTCATTTCTGCAAAGAAAGAAATGAGTGACGAAGTCAAAGAAGACAAATACATGCGGCGGGAGTTCAATTATACTGCCTTCACCCGCAGTTTTCAGCTGCCTGAAACGGTGAATGCAGATGCGATTGATGCCCATTACCGCAACGGCCTGCTTCAGGTGACTCTTCCAAAAGTGGAAGAAGACAAAGCTGAACTTGTGAAACGCATTGAAATCAAGTAACGGGACTTTAACATTTTTTGCCTGCGGGCAGTCGAACATCTCCCGTTCTGACGCTTTTTATAAGTGACTCTTAACCAAGAGCCAAGAATAACAATGAGCGCCGAAACCGGTTTCCTATTGCCGGGAAAAGCTCAAAGATTAGTTAATAGGGTTTTAGGTGTTTATTTTGGTGGCCGGCACATTCACTTGTGCCGGCCCTTTTTTTGTCCCTCCGGCGCATCCTGCGCAAACTTTCCGGAATTTCGTATCTTTATTTACGGGGCTTGCATCCGCGGCCCTACTGCAGGCTGTTGGTATTATTCCGTAGCTATGGCAAACATTGATTGCGGTGCAGAACTAAAACAGACTAGATGATCGTCTTAGTCACAGGCGCTTCCTCCGGGCTGGGGCGTGCCCTTGCTCATCAATTCCTGCAACAGGGGTATACCGTATACGGCACGAGCCGCCGGGAGCAGCCTGATGAAAACGGGCTGCGTATGCTGCAAATGGATGTACAGGACGCCCGGAGTGTAGAGCAGGCCATTGGACAAATCAAAGCACGCGAAGGCCGCCTTGATATTCTGGTCAACAACGCTGGCCTCGGCATTGCCGGGCCATTGGAGGAAACCCGCCTCGACTATGCGCAGCAGGTGGTAGACACCAATGTCCTTGGCTTCCTGCGTCTGCTGCGGGCTGTTCTTCCGCTCATGCGGGAGCAGAATAGTGGAAAAGTGATCAACATCAGTTCCATAGGTGCCCGCTTTGGGCTGCCCTTCCGCGGTATTTACTGTGCCTCCAAGTCTGCCCTTGATATTATGATGGAGGCCCTGCGTTACGAAGTGGAGCCCTATGGCATACAGTCTTGCTGCATTCACGCCGGCGATATCCGTACGCCCATCAATCAACACCGCCTGCAGTCTTATGACCCTTCCGGCAGCTACGTCAGGCGCTTCACAAAAGTGTACCAAATGATTGACGAAGAAGTGGAAAATGGCCTGCCGGCAGCGCAAGTGGCCGAAAAAATTGTGAAAATTGCAGCTAAAAAGCGCTTAAAACCTTACTATGCAGTAGGTAAGCCTTTGCAACGGCTGTCCCTGACGCTCAAAAAGATACTGCCGGATGCCTGGTTCGAGCGCCTTTTGCGGCAGTACAGCGAAGGTTGATCAAGCAGAAAATACCATAAAATTGCCTTAATTTTAAATAGAGCCACAATGAAAAACCTACTTTACCTGTTGCTCATAGTAGTGTGGGCAGCCGCCTGCAGCACAGAACAGGAGCCTTCAAAGGATAAACTGCGCGAAGAGATTACCGCGCTGGAACAAACGCTGCTTCAGCAGGCGGACAACCCGACCATTGATACCGGATCGGCGGTAACGCTCATTGGCAAGGTGGAGTCCTACGCCAGCCGTTTTCCGCAGGACAGCATGACCCCGCACCTTC
>CAJXXJ010000174.1 GCA_913062745.1 uncultured Phaeodactylibacter sp. | reverse complement strand
TTCGGGCTATTCATAATAAACCTCTGCCTCCCATCGTTGTTTGGAATAGTGTTTATTTTGAAAACAAATGTATTAAAATCACTCGGTTATGAGCAAAAAGCACATCGTCATCAACAGTTTCGTGCCGGCGCTGCTATTTCTCATGGCTTTCACGACTCCAGCAGAACGACCACTGAAAACGATAACTCCGGATAAACTGCAGCAAGACGGGGCCGCCACCTCCATCTGTTCTATTTCCAACCGGGCTTTCGGGCACGGCGAAACCATCACCTACAAGCTGTACTACAACTGGAATTTCGTCTGGGTAGCTGCCGGCGAAGTCACTTTCAAAGTCAGAGAACTAGACGATTCCTACCACTTATCTGCCATCGGTACCACTTACAACTCCTATGAATGGTTCTATAAAGTACGGGACCGCTACGATACCTACGTGGATAAGAAGACACTCCTGCCCCGGACTTCTATTCGCGATATCCTGGAGGGGAAGTATACGCTCTATGACAAAACTTCCTTCGACCAGAATGCCCGCCGCGCTTACACAAGGCGTGCAAAGACGAAAGATCAGGAACTGGAGCTGACCGAGCATCCCCTCAACGGCTGCATGCACGACATCATGTCCATGATTTACTATACCCGCAATATGGACTTCAACCGCTACCGCAAAGGAGAGCGCATCCCGATCAAAATATTCATGGATAAGGAAGTCTGGCCATTATCGATGACCTACCACGGGCAAGACGACAACTTCAAAGTCAAAGGCCTGGGCCGCTTTGATGCCATCCACCTCAGCCCGGAGCTGGTAGCCGGTGAAATATTTGAGGAAGGCGCCGAAATGAATATCTGGGTGTCTGATGATGAAAACCGCATTCCGCTGCTGATTGAATCTCCCCTGTCGGTAGGCTCGGTAAAGGCAGTGCTGAAAGACTACAGCGGGCTGCGCCACGAACTGACATCCGCTCATGATTGATTCACGCCAAGCCTGATGCTGAAAAAAATACTGTTCTCCTTTGCCATTATCGGCGTATTCGTACTCGGCGCTATCGTTGCCAGCTGGTACTATCAACAGCGGCAAACGCCCGAGCAGAACTACGCCAGCGGTACCGTCCTGCTGGAAAAAATCGAGCAGGTGTGTAAGCTGGTAACGGTGGAGGGGAATTTCGCAGAGCTTTACGATGAGACCAACATCCGTTCCTTCACCCTTTACCTGCCGCTGCCCAGCACCTGGAAGTTTTCCAAAAAAGCCATCATAGAGGTCAGAGGGCAGGTGCTCGTAGGGTACGATCTGAAAGACCTTCGCGTAACTGCCGACAGCAATCAGCAGCGCATCATCCTCAGCAATCTGCCAGAGCCCGAGATCCTGTCTATCGACCACGAGCTGCGCTACCAAAATTTGTCAGAAAGTTATTTCAACTCCTTCACCGCGGAAGACTACACCCGCCTCAACGCTAATGCCAAAGAAGTGCTGCGCCAAAAAGCCCTGGAAAGCCGGCTGATGCAGGAGGCGGAGTTCGAAGGCAATCAGCTGCTCCGGATTATGGAGTTCATGGTCGAGTCCGCCGGCTGGGAGCTGCTCATCGAGCAAGGCAATCAGCCACCCCGCCCGCTCGACAGCCTTCGCCTGCGCGGGTAAAGGCACCCCTACTTCAACAACAGTCCGATAGTCAGAGAAAAGCCGGGCTCATTCAGGCTCATGCTGCCCTCGTAGGGCTCCCCATTGCGGGAAATACGCGTGTCTGCACCCGTCAGTATCCGGGCCCGTTTGCGGAACAGCCGGCTCGTCTCCCGCAGAAACAGCATGGACTCATCCTGAAACGGTAAATGGTAACCTAAGCGCAGGAACAGCTCCCGGCTCGGGTTCAGTTCTATAGCCATTTCCAGGTTGAGGTTGAGCTGCTGCCGGCGCTCCCCGTAGAATAGCCGTACTTGTTCTGATTTAAAACGTTTGCCATCCACCTCAAAATTTCCGTAATCGTTATCCGCCTTCCCGATGCGGCGCCCGAAGAACAGGCGGCTGTACTGCACCAACGGACGGATGAGCACTGGCCGCTTGCGCTTGCTCAGGTTGAATTGCGTGCCGATTCCCACCGTGGTCTCGCGGTAGACGTCGGAGGCAAGATCCCGGCTCAGGCCGAAACGCACCAGCCAGCGCTCCCGGATCACCCCGTCGAGGGCGAGTTGGTAGATCGGCTGCACTTCCTGCCGGGGTAGGTCTCCGCTCGCCAGCAACAGCCCGCTCGGGGCCTCGTCGTCAATCTCGTAGACAGCCTCATACCGGGCTGCCTCGGAGCGGATCAGGTGAGCACCGGCAGCGTAGCTCAGGCGCAAATCAAATGGCACGAGGCGGCGCTCCGCAAAACTGCGCGTGTAGGCCAGACGGTCAAGCTGCAATGAGGCCGCAGCTTCTTCCGGGGCCTGCTCCGACTGTACCTGCCGGATCGAATCCTGTACCCGCTGCAACTGCGCAATGTAAGCCGTGTCGAATACTTCCTCCGCTTTCTGCTGATTGCGGAAGCGCTCCAGCCGCTTCGCCAGTTTGGGGTCATTAATAGGCGCAGTATTATATGCTGCCCAGAATGACTCGTCGTACTCGCCCGTCACATTCAGAAACTTGTCGTCCCGTCCCAGCCGCTGCATATAAGGAATAGGCTGCCCGCGGCCGGGAAGCACCTCGGTAATAATGATTTCGTTGGTATACTGCCCGCCATCCCGGTAGATGCCCTCCCGCAGCGCATCGCTCAGCTGCCAGGTGCCGTCCACCGGCCGGTAATTGACGGTGTAGCGGTTGGACTGCCAGTTGCCGGAATAGAGGGGGTAGTCATCAATTTTACGCTGCGCATCCGGGAGAATCTCAAATTCAGCGCGCACAAACGCATAGTTCAGGGTGTCGATGTAAACCTTGCCCTTCATTCGGGCGCTCTTGTTGCCATCCGCCCGGTCAAAGCCTATGACGTACACCGGCTGCCCATCCCATTCGGTTAGGTTTTCCACCCAGTACTGATAAGCCGGGAAGTATTTTTCATTAATAAAGTCCTCCCGGTATTTCACAAAATCAAAGCGGTGGCCAGCCAGATGGCCGGAGGAAAAATTGGCCCGCCGCTGCAGCTCGTCTTCCGGTACCAGGCCTACCTGCCGCCCTTGCACCAGGCCTACCTGCCCTTCTTTGTCATTGCGGTAGCTGCTTTTGTAAAGCTTGAGCACCCCCTCCGCGAGGTAAACGTACTCCTGCTGTTCATCCGTCCGCGATTCACGGTAGAAGGCCCGCAGGTTGACCGGCTGATCGGGATAATTGTCCGGAATGCGCCCTACGGCCCGGCGGATGATATCTTCTATCCGGCGCTCATCCATGACCACGATCTCCTGCAGCAGAGCAGCGCTGGGTTGTAGCCGGACTTCCAGGCCCGTGTTCAGGGCAGACAGCGGACGGGAGTAGGTTTCAAAGCCAATGTAGGAAACCGTTAACCGGGAATCGCGGTAATAGTCCGGTATTTTAAGCGTGAAAGCGCCGCTGTAGCTGGTCGTCGTCCCGATACCGCGCTCTGGTATGCCAACGTGCGCGTAGGGCAGGGGAGCCCCCGTTTTGGCGTTGACCACTTTGCCCTGCAGCAGCCGGTAATCAGCAGACTGGGAGCTGGCCAGGAACGGGAGCAAAATAAAAGCGAGCAGAAAGCGTATCATAAGCAATTGAGGTGTTTGTGGAAGCAAGACGCCCTGAGTAAGCATTTTGTTACTGCACATTGCCCTATTTTTGCAAGTCCGTATTTCCGGTAATTTTTCCCATCTTTGGGGCAAAACCAAGCCTATCATGAATATCCTCTTGCTCGGCGGCGGAGGCAGAGAACACGCCTTTGCCCTCAAAATATGCGAAAGCCCCCTTTGCGAAAAGCTGTACATCGCACCCGGCAACGCAGGCACAGCAGCGCTGGGAGAGAATGTATCCCTGCGCCTGAATGACTTCGACGCCATCGGGCAGTTTGCCCTCGATAAGGAAATCAGCATGCTGGTGGTCGGGCCGGAAGCCCCGCTTGTAGATGGTATATTCGACTACTTTCACGAGCAGGACGAGCTGAAAGGCATCCGGGTGATCGGCCCATCTCAGCGCGCAGCACAGCTTGAGGGCAGTAAGGCTTTTGCCAAAGCATTCATGATCAAGCGGGATATCCCTACTGCTGCTTACGCGGAATTTACCATCGAAAACATAGACGAAGGCCTGTCTTACATCGATTCCCACAGCCTGCCGGTGGTGCTCAAGGCCGACGGATTGGCAGCGGGTAAAGGCGTGCTTATACTCGATTCGGTAGAAGAAGCAAAAGCCGAGTTCCGCGCCATGCTGGAAGGAAAATTCGGCGCAGCCAGCGAGCGGGTGGTAATTGAGGAATTTCTTAAGGGGACTGAGTTCTCAGTCTTTGTGCTGACCGATGGCAAAAACTACAAGCTCCTGCCCATTGCCAAAGACTACAAGCGCATAGGCGAAGGCGATACGGGCCTGAATACCGGCGGGATGGGCTCCGTTTCTCCGGTGCCGTTTGTGGATGAGCAGCTGCTGAAAAAAGTGGAAAACTGGATCATCAGCCCCACTTTGACCGGCTTGCAGGAGCTAGATGCCCCCTACCACGGCTTCATCTTTTTCGGCCTGATCGAAGTGGATGGCGACCCCTATGTGATCGAGTACAACTGCCGGATGGGCGACCCGGAAACAGAAGTGGTATTCCCCCGGCTCAAGAGCGACCTCGTCGCTATGATGCGTGCGGTAGGTGACCACAAGCTTAGCGAAATGGAAATAGAGATCGACGAACGGGCTGCTGCTGCGGTATTTCTCGTCTCCGGCGGTTATCCGGAAGCTTACGAAAAAGGCAAAACCATTACCGGGCTGGACCAGGCAGAAGGCAGTCTGTTGCTGCACGCCGGCACCCGCATGGAGGGGGATACCGTAGTGACCGACGGCGGCCGGGTACTGGCCATCACTTCTTTTGGCAAAACCTTCAAAGAAGCCGTCGCCCGCTCCCTGGAAAATGCAGAGAAAATTCAATTTGAAGGAAAATACTATCGTAAAGATATCGGATTTGACCTTTAAAGCGCCTCAACGGTTTAGACCATCAAACGAGCGCTTATGGATTACAACAGCGAAAAGCTCCCCGGCTTGCTGGGAGGGTCCTGCCTGCAGCCGGGCAAACCCGGACGCATTACCCAATTACTCATCGATAGCCGCTTGCTGCAGCAGCCAGAGCACACCCTTTTCTTCGCCATTCGGGGAGAACGGCGCGACGGGCATGAGTATGTGGCCAGCCTGTATGAGCAGGGCGTACGCCACTTTGTAGTAGAGTATCAGCCTGCGGGCCCCTTCCCGGAAGCTAATTTTTATCAGGTAGAGGATACCGTCCGCGCTCTACAGCGGCTGGCTGCGGCCCACCGTCAACAGTTCCGCATTCCCGTAGTCGGCATCACCGGCAGTAATGGCAAGACCATCGTCAAAGAATGGCTTTTTCAGCTGCTGCACCCTACGCACCGCATCTGCCGGAGCCCCAAAAGCTACAATTCGCAAATCGGTCTTCCCCTGTCCGTCTGGGGCCTGAAGCCGGTACACGAGCTTGGCTTGTTCGAGGCTGGCATTTCGCAGGTAGGGGAGATGAGTGCCCTTGCGGATTTGCTGCGCTGCAATATTGGCCTGTTTACCCACCTGGGGGCAGCCCACGATGAAGGCTTCTCTGACCGCGAGCAAAAGCTACAGGAAAAATTGCAGCTATTCCGCTACGCCGACCGGGTGATATACCGCTCCGGCCAGAAGAATATCGATCAGGCAATGCAGGCGCTGGGCCGGCCGCTTTTCCGTTGGAGCACCACAGACGATACGGCCGACCTGCAGGTGCACTGGCCGGGCAGCCACCGTTGCGAACTCCGCTATCAGGGAGCACATCAGGCCGTCCGCCTGCCCTTTACCGACGAAGCCTCTTTTGAAAATGCGATGCACTGTGCTGCCCTGATGCTCTACCTCGGGCACAATCTGGACGAAGTAGGGGAGCGGCTGCCGCGCCTGGAAGCCGTGGGGATGCGCCTGGAGCGGAGTGCCGGCGTCAACGGCTGCCTCATTATCAATGACAGTTACAATGCAGACCTCGATGGGCTGGAAGCCGCCCTGTCCCCCCTTGGGCAACTCCAACAATATCGCAAGCGCACCGCTATCCTTTCTGATGTACTGCAGTCTGGCTTGCCGGACCAACAGCTTTACCGTCAGGTGGCTCGGCTGCTGCTGCGCCACCAAATAGACCGGGTGGTCGGCATCGGAGAAAGCATACCTCAGCTGCAGCAACACCTGCCTGGAGCTATAGAGCAGGCCTACTACCCCCGCACGGCCGACTTTTTGCAGCAGCCTCTGCACCATCAGTTTGAGCGGGAAGCCGTACTGGTCAAGGGGGCCCGCCCTTTTGCCTTTGAGCGCATCGCCCGCCGGCTGGCGGAGAAAGTCCACCAAACTACGCTGGAAGTCGACCTCTCCGCCCTGCTCCACAATGTGCGCATCTATCAGCGCCGGCTGCGCCCCGGTACCCGCCTCGCCGTAATGGTCAAGGCAGCGGCCTACGGGCTGGGCAGCCTGGAAGTGGCACGGGCGCTGGAGTTCCATCAGGTAGACTACCTGGCAGTAGCGTACGCCGACGAAGGGGTAGAGCTGCGGGAAGGAGGGATCAGCCTGCCCATCATGGTGCTCAACCCGGAGGAAGCCGTTTTTGATACCATGCTGCGCTATCAGCTGGAGCCGGAAATTTACAGCCTGCGCCTGCTGCGCCAGTTTGCGGCTTTCGCCGAAGGCAGAGTAGAGCGCTTCCCAATACATTTAAAGCTGGATACGGGGATGCACCGGCTGGGCTTTAACGATGAAGAGCTGCCGCAGGCTGTTGAAGTACTGAAAACATACCCCTGGCTGCAGGTACGCACTGCGTTCTCCCACCTGGCGGGCAGCGATGAGGCGGAGCACGACAGCTTTACCCATCAGCAGTACCAGCGCTACAACAGCATGTGGGAGCAGCTGTCCACCGCTTTACCGGAGCCTCCCATCCGGCATTTGCTCAACTCCAGCGGGATTACCCGCTTTCCACAATACCAATTGGATATGGTGCGTTTGGGGATCGGTGCGTATGGCATCGACCCGGCTCCTGAAATGCAGGAGCAGCTGCGTACGGTACTGAGCCTGCGCGCCCGGATTTCTCAGATCAAAACCCTGCCGCCGGGGGCCACGGTAGGCTACAGCCGGGCCGGACAGTTGCCGCAAGGCGGGCGGATTGCCACGGTGAGCATCGGCTACGCCGACGGGCTGCCGCGTGCAGTGAGCAACGGAGGCTATGCGCTGTCTATCCACGGGCAGCGCACGCCCATTGTGGGCAATGTGTGCATGGATATGTGCATG
>CAJXXJ010000173.1 GCA_913062745.1 uncultured Phaeodactylibacter sp. | reverse complement strand
CGAAGTCCCATGCTGCCCCTCGACTTGCATGTATTAAGCCTCCCGCTAGCGTTCATCCTGAGCCAGGATCAAACTCTTCATAGTAAAGATCTTGATGCCTGTTGGCAAATATTTTCACTCAGTTGAATCTAACGTAGTTCCTAATAAATTAGGTGGTCGCATCTATGATTACTAATCATGTGCTTACCTTCTAACAAACAGTGTCAATGAACTTTTTGCCCCCGAAAGGGCTGTATCTTAAAGCGCAGCGCCTATGCGCCGCTCATCGCTTTCTTATCTTTCAAAACAGCTGCTTCCCAGCTGCCCCGCTTTTTTCTCTTTCAAGCGGATTGCAAAGGTACAAGCTGTTTTGATTCTGTGCAAGCTTTTTTTGCTTTTTATTTTCAGCTCCATCCGGCGTAAACACCGTGTTGAAACTGCCCGCAAATCATGCTCGCTGCCGCTCTTCTTTCAAAGCGAGTGCAAAGATAATGGCTGTTTTTGTAACTTCCAAATTTTTCTCCGCACTTTTTTTCTTCGCTCTTTCAAGCTGTGCTTCTCGTCCGAAGCGGCTGCAAATATAGAGGCACTTTTTCGCCTGTGCAAGCCCCAAGCTGTTTTTTATTCCTGCACAAAAGGCCAGTTCGCGGCCATGCTTCTGCAACCGGCGCCGAAGGCTGCTCTTTTGCCGCTCTGAGCACCCCCACCCCCGCAATTTGTTCCGCAGCTGACCGCGGCGGGAATGCATAATTTTTTTTGCAGCAGGGAAATAGGGGCCGGAATACACCTTATATATATGGTACACAAAGGGCGGCCCGTAAAGATACGAGCCGCCCTTTGTCCCTCCCTACCGCGTATGTGCTGATGAAGACTATGCTTTGCGCGGGCAGGTGCTCAGCCCGAACGGGGCATAGAGGGGGCAGAAGCCGACGAGGCTCGTCAGTACAAATACTGCGGACAGGGCCAGCAGCACGATGCCGAGTGTTCCGGTGATGACGTTGGTGAAGAAAAGCGTAGCGATAATTACGGCTATGCTTACGCGCACAAGGCGGTCGATATTTCCCATATTCTTTTTCATGACAGACAAGTTTATCCGGTTAATGATTGCACAAGGGCGACTATACCCCAGACAAGGGTGACACACAGCAAGCAGACGAGTAAAAACTTTCCGATTTGCTGCCGCTCCATTGCGTTTGATAATTGATCCGGAACAAAGATATAGGGTTGGGCGGGCAGATGCAGGTGACTATGGTCACCGGGCAGTATTACGCTCCCACTCAATCCATATATTAACACTTTACAGCCACTAGGCTTTTCGCGTAAAGCGCTTCTTCCGTTTCCCCCGGCTGACCTGCCCCCGCTTTTTGACGAATTCGCGCTTGTGGTATTTTTTCTGGTCGTCGATCAGTTTTTCTATCAGGTCTTCCCGGCCGAGGCTGACAAGTTTTTCGCGGATTTGCTTATGGTTCTCCCGTTTGTGCCAGAAGAAGAACATGTGCTGCTGACGTTTTTCTGTCTTTGACTTGGCGGTGTATACAGGCTTAAGCGTGTAGGGGTGTACGCCGGTGTAGTAGATCACAGTCGCCACAGTCATCGGTGTGGGGGTAAAATCCTGTACCTGCTCGAGCCGGAAGCCCATGTCTTTGGTCTCAGCAGCGAGGTTAGCCATACTTTCTTCTTTCGAGCCGGGGTGGCTGGAAATGAAGTAAGGAATCAGCGGCTGGTTGAGCCCGTGCTTTTTATTGATCTTGTCGTATTTCTTTTTGAACTCGTGGAAGTGCTCGAAGGAAGGCTTTCGCATAATGCGCAGCGTATCGTCTGAGGTATGCTCAGGGGCTACTTTGAGGCGGCCTCCAACGTGGCAGGTTACAAGCTGCTCCATATACTCATCGAGGCTGCCATCGTGGTTTTTGTTATAGCCATCCACCAGCAGGTCGTAGCGGATGCCACTGCTGACGAATGCCTTCTTGACTTCCGGGTGGGCATCCACCTTTCGGTAAAGCTCGGTCATTGCCTTGTGGCTGGTATCGAGATTGGAACAGACAACCGGGTGGATACAGGAGGGGGCCACACAGCGGTCGCATATTTCCTGCACTTTGCCCTTCATCCCGTACATATTGGCAGACGGGCCGCCGAGGTCGCTGATGTAGCCTTTGAAGTCCGGCATTTTAGTCACCTTTTCCACTTCGCGCAGGATAGACTCCTGGGAGCGGCTGGCGATAAATTTACCCTGATGGGCGGAAATAGTACAGAAGCTACAGCCTCCGAAGCAGCCGCGGTGCATGTTTACAGAAAAGCGGATCATCTCATAAGCCGGCGGAGTACCCCGCTTTTTGTATTTGGGGTGCGGCATACGGGTGTAAGGCAGGTCAAAGGACCCGTCAATCTCCTTTTCCGTCATCGGCGGATAGGGCGGATTGATGACGAGGGTCTTGCCGTTGCTCTGCTGCAGGATCCGCTTGGCCTGCACTTTATTGGATTGCTGCTCGACGTGCTTAAAGTTAGCGGCGAAGGCCAGTTTGTCGCGCAGGCATTTCTCATGGGAGTTCAGCCAGAGGTCTTCCCAGTTTTTATTTTTCGGGACAGCCTCCTCTTCGCGGAGGATAGCGGTCTGCGGCACGGTATCTATAGAGTGGAAAGGCACGCCTTTTTGCAGCAGCCGGACAGTTTCCCGTAAGGGCATCTCTCCCATGCCATAGACCAGCATATCTGCCCCGCTCATCTCCAGAATATTGGGGAAGAGCTTATCTGCCCAGTAGTCGTAGTGGGTCACGCGCCGCAGGGACGCTTCGATGCCTCCAATGAGTACCGGCACATCCGGATAAAGCTGCTTGAGGATTTTTGTGTAAACGGTGGTGGCGTAGTCCGGACGGAAGCCCCCTTCCCCACCCGGGGTATAGGCATCCGTGGAGCGTCGGCGGCGGGCAGCGGTATAATGGTTGACCATACTGTCCATACAGCCGGAGGTAACTCCGAAGAACAGCCGCGGCTCGCCCATCTTTTTAAAATCCCGTAGGTCGTCCTGCCAGTTCGGTTGTGGTACGATAGCCACACGCAGGCCTTCGCTTTCCAGTATGCGCCCGATAACCGCACTGCCGAAAGCCGGATGGTCTACATAGGCATCTCCCGAGATTAGGATTACATCCAATTCATCCCATCCTCTCATTTCTACTTCCTTACGGGTAATGGGGAGCCATTCAGTTACGGGGCGGTCATCTAGCATGCCTGGATTTTTGTCAATTCACTAATAACATGCAAATATACAAAAGACTAAGAATCAATGTTTAAACCAGGCATTGATAAAATCAGACGCATAGGGGATTTTAACGCCAGCGTTCGAACAGGGTTACGATACCAAACAACAGCAAAAAGCCGTAGACAGAGTCATCAAGGGGTACGGAGGTGATGCGAATACCGAGGTATTCTTCCGGGTTGTAGATGACGACCGGCTGTTCAGTATATCCGCCGGTGAGCACGCCATTGACGATTAGAAAAGGAAGGAGCGCGACCAGGTAGGACAGGTAAAAGCGGCTGCGGTAGCTGCTATCGAGAAAAAGCCAGTGGTAGAGCACAAAGCCGCCGGTGAGCAAAAAGGTGGTTGTCGTATACAAATGCCCCCAGTAGGCCAGGCCCACCGCCAGGAAACCGAAGGCCATCAGAGGGGTCATCCATTTTTCGGCGGAAGCCAGCACATCTGTCTTGACGTAGAAATTGAGGCATTCGTAGATGAATACGCAGGCGAAGGGGACCGTGAGAAAGAACAGCCACTCTTCCACAGGAAGGTGCAGGAAGCGGATATTGGCGAAGTAGCGCTCATTGAAATTCCAGACGCCCTGTGCGGTAAAAAACACATCCCAGGCGATGAACAGGCCGCCCACGATAAGAATAGCCGGAAGCAGCGGCTTCCACTTTCGGTAATAGTGTACATTTTTGTCGAAGCTCAGGGCAAATACCGGGATGAAGGTGAAAAGGTGCAGGTAAAAGTAGGCCCATTTCGTTTCCAGCCAGGGCAGGCGGGTGACTTCCGGCACCTGCATCAGGTAATTGTCGGGGCGTACGGAGTCTGTAGCCCACTGCCAGCCGACGAGCAGCAGGGGAAGAAGAGCTACAAGGATTTGCGCAAGCGTACGCGTGCGGGCCCGCCACCGAGCAGGTTGGGAAATGATAGAGTCCATATATCAGAGCAAGTTCAGGCTGTTGCGCAGAGCGGAGCTGAACAGGAGTACTGCTTTGCGCCGGTTGGGCACGCGGATGCGCTCCTGTGTGACCTGCTCTACGGGAGCAGAACGTATTTTTTTAAAGAGATTGGTATAGTAAATGTACGCCAGGTACACCCCGAAGCGGGCACCTTCCGGCAACTGTATAATCCCCTTATAGGCATCGTCAAAATCCTTCTTGATGTCGGCTTCGATTTCCAGCTTATCGGCTGTACAGAAGCGCGTGTAATCCACGCCCGGGAAGTACACCCGCCCGCGCTCGTCAAAGTCGCTCTTCATATCCCGCAGGAAGTTGATTTTCTGGAAAGCGGAGCCCAGGCTGCAGGCCGGCTCTTTGAGGCGCTCGTACATCTCGTTGTCGCCTTCTGCAAAGACACGCAGGCACATCAGGCCCACTACTTCGGCAGAGCCGTAGATGTACTTCTTGTAAAGGCTGTCGTGGTAGCGGTCGAAGAAAAGGTCCATCTCCATGCTATCGAGGAAGGCGTCGATGAGCTCGCGCTCGATCTGATACTTATGCACCGTTTCCTGAAAAGCGTGAAGCACAGGGTTGAGGCTGATGCGCTCCTCTATGGCCCGGTAGGTATCCTCGCGGAAGCGCTGAAGGAGCTCCTGCTTCGGGAAGTCATGGAAGGTATCCACAATCTCATCCGCAAAGCGTACGAAGCCATAAACAGCATAAATAGGTGGCCGAAAACGAGGGTCAAAGACCCGGATTCCCATTGAAAAGGAAGTGCTGTAACGGTTGGTAATGTGTTTGCTGCACTCCCGGCACACCTCGTTGTACAATTCCATCATAGCATTATCGGTTTAGATGTTGCTGGAACCACAGCGGGGAAGCCTTCCCCGCTGCGGGACTAGGGTTTCATAGCTTTATAGATCTCATTAGCAACCACGCTGCCGGAAATCAGGGAAGGCGGCACGCCCGGCCCCGGCGTCGTCAGCTGCCCGGTGTAGTACAAGTTGCTCACCTTGCGGCTTTTGAGTTTTGGCTTCAGAAAAGCCGTCTGGAACAGCGTATTCGCCAGGCCGTAAGCATTTCCTTTAAATGCGTGGTAATCTTTCTCAAAATCACGGTGGGCAAAGGAACGCTTGTACGAGACATGCTCCCGGATCGACTGCCCGGTGAGGTCCTCCAGCCGGTCCATCACGATGCGGTAGTATTCTTCCCGCTTGTCTTCAGAATCCTGCAGGCCGGGAGCAAGGGGTATTAGAATAAATAGGTTTTCTTTGCCTTCCGGCGCTACGGAGGGGTCGGTGACGGACGGCGCGCAGACGTAGAAAAGGGGGTCGCTTGGCCACTGCGGCTTGTCGTAGATCTCCACCGCATGTTTTTTGAAGTCTGCATCAAAGTAAAGGTTGTGGTGGTGCAGCCCTTCGATTTTCTTATCCACGCCCAAATAAAACAACAGGGAAGAGGGGGCCATTGTGCGCTTATCCCAGTAGCGCTCGTTGTACATCCGGTGCTCCGGCTGCAGCAGCCGCTGCTCTACGTGGTGGTAATCGGCCCCGCCTACTACGATGTCTGCCTCGTATTCTGCATGCTGCGTAATGACCTTAGTGGCATGGCCGTTGGGGACGTAGATTTGCTGCACCTCTTCGTTGAGGCGTATTTCCACGCCCAGCTCTTGGGCTACAGCTACCATGCCTTCCACAATTTTGTGCATGCCGCCCATCGGGTACCAGGTACCGAGCGCCATGTCTGCATAGTTCATCATGCTATACAGGGCTGGGGTGTTCTCCGGGGTAGCGCCCAGGAAGAGCACGGGAAACTCCAGTAGCTGTATCAGCTGCTCGTTTTTGAACAGCTTGCGGATATGTTTGGAAATAGAGGTGAACATTTGCAGACGGAACAGGCTCATAAGGATGCGCGTGTCCGCAAATTCCATGATAGAGTGCGAGGGTTTGTGCACGAATTCATTCATGCCCACCTCATATTTATACTGTGCTTCCTTCAGGAATTGCCTCAGCTTCTGGCTGCTGCCCGGCTCGTAGCGCTCGAACATAGCTTCGAGTTCCGGCATTTGGGCCGGCACTTCCATGCTGTCGCCTTTTCCAAAAATAACTTCGTAGGACGGGTCAAGCCGTACCAACTCATAATAGTCGGAAGGCTTCTTGCCGAACTGTGCGAAGTACTGCTCGAACACATCCGGCATCCAGTACCAGCTTGGGCCCATATCAAAAATAAACCCTTCGGACTCAAATTTGCGGGCCCGGCCGCCGGCTACACTATTCTTCTCCAGGATGGTGACCTGATAACCTTTCTGAGCGAGGTGGGAAGCCGCGGAGAGCCCCGCGAAACCTGACCCTATAACGATGACTTTCTTTGCCAAGGCGCTTGCATGTTTGGTGAATCATGGGAAAAACAGCGGCTTGGTATTTTTGTTTAAGGGTTTTTTCAATAGGGCGCTCAAGACTTCGACATAATGACGTGCGGGCGGCAATGCCATTGCACTCCACTATTCCTTTGGCCAGGCTTTGAAGCCGCCCTTGAGGTCATAGATTTCCGTAAAGCCGGCTTCTTCCATGATGGCGGTAGCTTTGGCGCTGCGGTTGCCGGAACGGCAGTACAGCATGACCGGCTTGTTTTTGTCGAAGCGCTGTTCCACCTGCTGCAGGAAGTTCTCATCGAAGTAATCGATGTTGACCGCGCCGTCGATATGCCCCTCTTCGTATTCTTTAGGCGTACGTACATCGAGCAGTTGCACCTCCTCTTCAGCCTGCAGCTTCTGCTGGTAAGTATCAGGTGGCAGCACCTGTTCTGCGGCAGTATTCTGACTTTGGCAGGAGGCCATGGCAAAGGGGATCAGTGCAAGAAAGAAAAGTAACTTTTTCATGTGTTATCCGGTTTTTTACTGCTGCAAAGATACAGCATTCTGCCACAGCCTACTGTGACCAAAGCTACAGGAGTGCATGCACCGGCGGCAAAACCATACACCCTTACATCTGTTTCCAACTTGAAATTGAGTATACCCGGAACGGAGAGGTTTGGGCATAAGGCACAAACCCGACGCACGAGTATACCGATAGTTATCGGTACAGTATCTGTTGCCGTAAATAGCTGAAGGCGCCCGGCGTAATTCGGCTTTCATACATTATTTTTGTGCCCGTGGAGAACAACAGCAATCTAGAACAATTACTGTCCCGCTATCAGGAAGACGAGCGGACGAAACGCATCAACGAACGGCTGTCCGATGGCGGGCCTGCCCGGCT
>CAJXXJ010000172.1 GCA_913062745.1 uncultured Phaeodactylibacter sp. | reverse complement strand
TGGTCTTCCGTAAAGTACTGCAGCAGCGAGAGGTTGAGCTTTCGGGCGGACTCTTCGTCGTAGCCAAAGGGTTTTTCGATCACCAGCCGGCGGATACCGCCACCGTTGGTATTCAGCCCCTCCTGCGCCAAAAAAGAGGGGATTTCCGTGTACAGGCGGGGAGGCGTTGACAGATAGAAAATGTAGTTGCCTTCTGTGCCCAGCTGCTGATCAAGCTCGGTGAGGCGGGTGCGTACCTTGCTGTATTCGCTGCCATTGAGGGTATCAATCGGCTGGTAGAACAGGCGCTCTGCGAAATCAGCGGCTTTTTCCGACTCAATAAATTGGTTATCGAAGAAAGCCTGCCGGCGAAATTCTTCATCAGAATACTCCGTACGGCTTACGCCTAAAATGGCAAATTTTTCCGGCAGGAAGCCTTCTTTATAAAGCTCGAAGACCGCCGGCAGCAGTTTGCGCTTAGCCAAATCGCCGGATGCGCCAAAGATGACGAATACCTGAGGGTTCATAGTACAGTTGATTTTTCAAAAGGCAGAATGTGGGCCGGCCGCAAAACTACGCTTCGTCCGCCCTGTTAAGTTAAGGGTGGAAATCCGCTTAAAGTTTTACTGTTAACATTAATTCCAGATGAAGATTGGCCTTGCTGCCGACCACGGTGGCTTCGAACTCAAGAATAAAGTGCGCTCCTGGCTGCAGGAAGCGGGCTTTGAAACCGTGGACCTCGGAGCTCACGAATACGATGCCGAAGATGATTACCCGGATTTAGTACACCCGCTTGCTGCTGCAGTGGCGCGGGGGGAAGTATTCCGGGGGATCGCAGTGTGTGGCAGTGGGGTCGGCGCAGCAATTGTAGCCAATAAGACCAAGGGTGTGCGGGCAGCTCTGATCACCGAGACCTACTCGGCGCGGCAAGGTGTGGAACATGACGATATGAACCTGATGTGCCTGGGCGGCCGGGTGATCGGCCCGGAGCTGGCCCGGGAATTGGTCTTTGCCTTCGTACACGCCCGCTACAGCGGAGAAGAGCGGCACGAGCGGCGTCTGGACAAACTCAAAAAAATCGAGCGATAGCCCGTAAATCCAAACCCTAAAGCATGACTACTACTTACGATTTCGGAATGATTGGCCTGGGCGTGATGGGCCGCAATTTTATCCTCAACGTAGCCGATAACGGCTACTCCGCTGCCGGGCTGGACCTGGACCAGGCAAAAGCAGAGGCGCTAAAAGCAGAGGGCAGCGGCAAAGCGGTAGAGGCCACTACGGATACAGCCGCCTTTGTAAACATGCTGAGCCGCCCGCGTAAAATTATGCTGCTGGTGCCGGCGGGCAAGCCGGTGGATCAGGTCATAGAATCCCTGCTCCCCCACCTGCAGGAAGGCGACCTGATCATTGACGGAGGGAACTCCTTCTACACGGATACCGACCGCCGCTTCGAGTACCTGAAGGGCAAGAATATAAAATTTATGGGCATGGGCGTCTCCGGCGGAGCGGAAGGCGCACGCCGGGGCCCGAGCATCATGCCGGGCGGGCAGCAGGCCGCCTACAAACTGATTGGCCCTATCCTGGAAGCCGTATCGGCCAAGGTAAACGGTGAGCCCTGTGTGGCTTTCCTCGGCCGCGGGGCGGCCGGGCACTACGTCAAAATGGTGCACAACGGCATCGAGTACGGCCTGATGCAGCTTTTGGCGGAAGCCTATGATATCCTCAAACGGGTAGCCGGGCTGAGCAATGCCGAGCTGCACGAGACTTTTAAGTCCTGGAACGAAGGGGCACTGGAAAGCTTCCTGGTGGAAATCACCAGCCACATTTTTGCGCAAGCGGATGCCGAGGCCGGCAGCGGGGAGCTCATCGACCAAATCCTTGACAAAGCCAAGCAAAAAGGGACCGGCAAGTGGACCTCACAGAATGCGATGGACCTGGGCATACCGGTGCCCACGATTGATGCCGCCGTGACGATGCGGGGCATTTCGGCGCTGAAATCAGAACGGGAAAAAGTCTCGCCCCACTACACCCGCTCTATCGAGCAGCTGCCAAAAGCAGACAAGGAACAAGTGATCAATCAGGTAGGGGAAGCGCTGCACTTCGCTTTCCTCATTACCTATGCACAGGGAATGCACCTGCTGTCGGAAGCTTCCCGCGAGTACGATTTCGGGCTGCATCTGGAGACAGTGGCTAAAATCTGGCGGGGTGGCTGCATCATCCGGGCCGAAATACTGGAGGATATGCGGCAGGCCTATCAGGAGCAGCCGGAGTTGAGCAATTTGCTGCTGTCGCCGGTTTTCCAAAGCTCCTTACTCTACGGGCAGCGGGCAGCCCGGGCCGTCTTACAAACCGCGATGGAGCACGGAGTACCGGCTCTGGCTTTGTCTACTACCCTCCACTACTTTGATGCGTTCCGCGCGGAGCGGCTGCCGCTCAACCTGGTGCAGGCGCAGCGCGATTACTTTGGCGCTCACACCTACGAGCGGCTGGACAAAGCGGGCGTATTCCACACGGAGTGGGGCAAGTAAAATGACGAAAGCCCCTGCAGCTTTCGCGCAGAGGCTTTCGATTACCTTTCAGGTTTCAAGCTTGGTTAGCGGCCGAAGCGGTATCCGATCGCGAGTTTACCGGCGAACATGATGTCCGGCCAGTCTACGATGTCCTCTTCGTTGTCGATGCTAATGTTATCCAGGAAAGCACGGCCAACGCCCAGCCCGATGTCAAAGACAAGGCCGCTGTTGCCCACCACTTTGTAGCCGGCACCGAAGCCAAGGCCAAGTCGCGTCTGCGTATACTCTGATACGAAGGTATTATCATTACCTTCCCAGTTACGGTTGATAAAACGCAGCCATGCGCTGGCGTAGAACTTATCCGCGCCGTCTTCCGGGTTGAAATAGTACTTGCCGTACGCAGTAATCGGCAGGTTGAAGTAATCAAAAGCACCATCGTCACCAAAGCCAATACCGATCTGTCCTTCCACGCTGAGATTGTCCGCCAGCATGAAGTCGGCGCTTGCACCGAGGTTACCGAACAGCAACCCAATCGGGTTCACCATAACGTCTACCTGTGCCTGTGCCTGGGATACAAAGCCTCCCGTCAGAAAGAGTGCTACAAAAGCCAGGGTTTTCAATGAATTTTTCATAGATAATAAAGGTTTAAAGTGAGTTTGAGCTACTAAGGTAGTAATTGACATTGAAAGGGTCAGGACGGACTACATACTTTTAACACTTTTTCAGAGAACAAGAGTGGGCTTTAAATTCTTTATAACTTCTGGCCTTTTGCGAGCACGGGCCGCATCTCTGAATTTGCCCTATCTTTCCGTTAAAAACTTTCCGACATGCAACGAAAAGCCTACCACCTCAAAGCCGGCAGCCTCAGCAAGATGAATGCCATTGTGGAACGCCTCCCCTCCCCTGACCCGGGCGAGGTAACGGTCGCAGTGCGCGCTATTGGCCTCAATTTTGCCGACATTTTCGCCATCTGGGGGCTGTACGGCGCTACGCCGGAGGGCGACTTTGTGCCCGGGCTGGAGTACAGCGGGACGATTGCCGCAGTGGGCGAAGGCGTGGAAGGGCTGCGGGAAGGCGACCACATCATGGGCGTGACCCGCTTTGGAGCCTACGCCACCCACCTGAATATCGATGCGCGCTACGTCATTCCCCTGCCGGCCGGCTGGAGCTTTGCGGAAGGCAGCGCCTACCTGGTGCAGGTGCTGACCGCCTACTACGGGCTGAAATTATTGTACTACTACCTGACGCGGCCAAAGATCGACCCGCAAAAAATGCCGGAGCAAAACAAGAGCGTAATGGGCTTTAACCTCATTTGGCTCTACCACCGCGCCGGGCTGATGCATCAGTTGCTGGGTGAGTTGTCAGAGCTGGATTTAGGAAAACCCCATGTGGGGCACCGGTATGCATTTGGAGCGCTGAAAGATGCTATCCTGGAGTTCCAGAGCGGAAAAACAATGGGGAAAGTAGTGGTGGAAGTGGAAGAAGAATAATGACATCGGCTTCCGGACAAAAAGCCGGAAGCCGATGTACCTTCGTCATTAACCTTGCAGTGCTTTCTTCATGGTTTCTCCGATGGTAGCCGGAGACTTGACCACGTGCAGGCCGCACTCTTCCATAATTTTCATTTTCGCTTCAGCGGTATCTTCTGCACCGCCGATGATGGCGCCGGCATGGCCCATCGTACGACCCTTCGGCGCGGTCTGGCCGGCGATAAAGCCGACTACCGGCTTGGTGCCGTGCTCTTTGATGTAGTGCGCTGCGTCGGCCTCCATGCTACCGCCGATTTCACCAATCATGATGATGCCGTCGGTATCCGGGTCGTTCATCAGCAGTTCCACCGCTTCTTTGGTGGTGGTGCCTACGATAGGGTCACCGCCGATGCCGATACAGGTAGACTGCCCCATGCCGGCTTTGGTCACCTGGTCTACTGCTTCGTAAGTCAGGGTACCAGAGCGGGACACGATACCGATGCGGCCCGGGTTGTGGATGAAGCCCGGCATGATGCCGCACTTTGCCTCACCCGGTGTGATGATGCCCGGGCAGTTAGGGCCGATGAGGCGGCTGTCGCGGTCCTCGAGGTAAGACTTCACCTTAACCATATCCTGTACAGGGATGCCTTCGGTGATGCAGATGATGACGGCGATACCGGCATCGGCAGCTTCCATGATCGCATCGGCTGCGAAGGCCGGCGGCACGAAGATGACGGAGGTATCTGCGCCGGCTTTTTCCACCGCTTCCGCTACGGTGTTGAAGACCGGCTTGCCCAGGTGGTCCTGTCCACCTTTGCCCGGGGTAACACCACCCACTACATTTGTACCGTATTCGATCATTTGCTCAGCGTGGAAGGAGCCTTCCTTTCCGGTAAAGCCCTGCACGATGACCTTTGAATTCTTATTGACCAGAACTGACATAGGTATGGTTTTATCGATTATGTTATGATGTTATTCTTCGGTTTCCTCGATGATAAAGACGTCTTCGCCGCGCTTCTTCATGTAATACTGCTCGCGGGCAAATTTTTCCTTATTCACCTCCAGGTCGAGGCGGTCCTGCTTGGCCTCCTCGATCTTAGCTTTGTAAAGCTCTTTATCCTGATGCATCTTATTCACCGTGCGCTGCAGGCGGATTTGCGTCAGGATATCGTGCTTGTCTATAAAGACCATCCAGGCAAAGAAAGCGATCAGCACCAGCACATAGCGGTTTTTCAGGGGCTTGGGCACCTGATCCAGAAAAGGCTGCAGAGGATTCTTTCGCTTTGCCATAGGCGTATGTTTTGCACGGGGCTGCCAACTTACAAACTAAGCAGCGGCCCCGCTAGTATTTATACAAAAAACTGGGTTGGACTTATCCCAGAATTGCTTTGCCCGGGTAGATTGCCTGCTCGCCCAGCTCTTCTTCGATACGCAGCAGCTGATTGTACTTCGCCACCCGGTCGGAGCGGGAAGCAGAGCCGGTTTTGATCTGCCCGGTATTCAGTGCTACGGCCAGGTCGGCAATCGTTGTATCTTCCGTTTCGCCGGAACGGTGGCTCATTACGCTGGTGAAAGAATGGCGTGTAGCCAGGTTCACGGCTTCGATCGTTTCCGTCAGCGAGCCGATTTGGTTCACCTTGATAAGGATGGAGTTGGCGGAAGCCTCCTCAATGCCGCGCTCCAGGCGCTCCACATTGGTTACGAAGAGGTCATCGCCTACCAGCTGCGTACGGTCGCCGATGGCAGCGTTCAGTTCTTTCCAGCCGCCCCAGTCGTCCTCGTCCAGGCCATCTTCAATGGAGAAGATCGGATACTTGTCCACCCATTCCTTCCAGTAGGCCACCATATCAGCCGAGCTCAGCTTGTCGCCGGTAGATTGGTGGAAGTGGTAGACTTTTTCTTCTGCCTTGTAGAATTCGGAAGCAGCAGCATCCAGGGCAATTACAATATCTTCGCCCGGCTTGTAGCCCGCCTTCTCGATAGCAATCAGCACCGTTTCGATGGCTTCCACATTTGACTTGATATTTGGCGCAAAGCCGCCCTCATCGCCTACGTTGGTGGAATAGCCTTTGTCCTTCAGCACTCCTTTCAGCGTGTGGAACACTTCCACGCCCATGCGCAGGGCTTCGGAGAAACGCTCCGAGCCAACCGGCATGATCATGAATTCCTGAAAGTCGATGCTGTTGTCCGCGTGGGAGCCGCCGTTGAGGATGTTCATCATCGGTACCGGCAGCAGGTGCGCATTGACGCCGCCCAGGTAGCGGTACAGCGGTTGTACGGTAGCTTCGGCAGCTGCTTTGGCGCAAGCCAGCGAAACGCCCAGAATAGCGTTGGCGCCCAGCTTGCTCTTGTTGGGCGTGCCGTCCAGCTCCAGCATGAGCTGATCGATGAAGCGCTGATCAGTAACGTCTACGCCCTGCAGTTCTTCCTGAATGATTTCGTGTATGTTGTTGACGGCTTTGAGCACGCCTTTGCCTTTGTAGCGGTTGGCCTCGTTATCGCGCAGTTCTACCGCTTCATACTTACCGGTGGAGGCCCCGGAAGGCACTGCAGCACGGCCGAGGAAACCATCTTCGGTAATCACCTCCACTTCAACGGTGGGGTTACCACGGGAATCGAGAATTTCGCGGGCATTTACATCTAGGATCAGACTCATACGCTGGTGTTTTTAACTGGTTTAAGCTGGAAAGATAGGCTACTCCCTCAATTACAGGGACCATGCAGGATTAACTCTCCATTAAATTTACAAAATGATCGAAGAGATAGCGGGCGTCATGCGGCCCGGGGTTGGCTTCGGGGTGGTACTGCACCGAAAAGGCACGCTTACCCTTTACCTTGATCCCTTCAATCGTATCATCATTAAGGTTGATGTGGGTGATTTCCACTTTGTTCGCATTATCGCGGATGGCATCCGGGTGTACGCCAAAGCCGTGGTTTTGGCTGGTGATCTCGCAATGGCCCGTCACCAGGTTTTTCACCGGGTGGTTGATGCCGCGGTGGCCGTGGTGCATTTTGTAGGTAGGGATGTCCAGCGCCAGTGCCAGCAGCTGATGCCCCAGGCAAATGCCGAACAGCGGCTTGTCTTCCTCCAGAATAGCCTTAGCTGTTTTGACCGCGTAGTCCATCGGAGCCGGGTCGCCCGGGCCGTTGGACAGGAAGTAGCCGTCCGGGCCCCAGGCTTTGACTTCTTCCAGAGGCGTCTTGGCCGGAAAAACCTTGAGGAAACAGCCGCGCTCCGCAAAGCTGTTGAGGATATTCTGCTTGATGCCATAATCGTACACTGCCACCTTGTACTTAGCGTGCGGGTCGCCGAAGGTGTACGTCTCCTTGGTGCTCACCTGCGAGGCCAGCTCCAGGCCATCCATGGAAGGCACCGTTGCCAGGCGCTGCTTCAGCTCCTCCACGTCAGTAGTCTCGGAGGAAACGATAGCGTTCATAGCACCCTTGCTGCGGATGTGGCGGACGATGGCGCGGGTATCTACATCGCAAATCCC
>CAJXXJ010000171.1 GCA_913062745.1 uncultured Phaeodactylibacter sp. | reverse complement strand
CGCCGGATCATTTTCCCCTCCCTACCCGGACAGCTACGATACGCTGCGCACGGAAACCGGGGAGAATATTCTGCAGCTGCTGGGCGCCCCCCTCGGCTACCCTACTGCCGTAGTAAACCGCACTTCCTTTACAGGCGGCACTAACCTGCAGATAGGCCGTGGGGCCTGGGCCGGGGCAATTGAAGAGGAACTGCAGAACAGCGAGCCTGTGGTAGCCATAGGCATCCGGACGCAATACGAGGCAGAGAGCCGGGAGTTGAGTGCATGCATCACACTCGATATCAAAGAAACGATTGAAGCAGATGATGTCCGCGTATCCGTTTTCCTGACCGAAAACGATGTGGTGGACCTGCAGCTGACGCCGGAAAGCAGCGAGCCGGACCCCAACTACGTGCACCAACACGTACTGCGGGAAGCGATGACCAACTACGCCGGCAACCTGATACAGGGAGAGCTGGTGGCGGGTAATATCATACAGAAGACGTACTCCATCACCCTTTCGGAAAAATGGGACCCTCAGAACTGTAACGTAATCGCCTTTGTGCACTACGGGGGCGATCAGCGCGAAGTCCTTCAGGCTGCGGAAGCGCGGGCGCTTTAAACCACAGTGCTTGCCGGGGAGGAGCGGCAGTTCGCTTTTCCCCGGCAATGTGGCTTTTTGGCTTTAAGCCTTCCAGAATTCCCACCAGGCGCTCTTCAGTTCTGCCTGGTCTTCTTCACTCAGCAGCGGCTTGATCCGTTTCAGGATAGCTGTTTTGGAAACGACCCCACTGCTACGGTCTACCAGCTCTCCGTCTTTGAAGTACAGCAGGGTGGGCAGGCTGCGCACGTTGTACTGTTTGACGATTTTGGCGTTCTTCTCCGCATCGAGCTTTACCAGCCGGGCTTTGTCGCCCAGTTCTTCCGCGGCTGCGGCAAAATTGGGGGCGAGCGCATGGCAGGGGCCGCACCAGTCTGCCCATACATCGACGACTACCGGCTTATCGTGCCGCAGAACGGCAGTGTTGAAGTTCTTCTTATTGATTTGGCGTGGCATAATGACTGTGTTTTGCCACAAAATTAAAGGGCTCAGTGCCGGGGTTTGGTGATATTTCGCACAGGAAGCTCCGGAAGTTTGCTATCTTTTCCACAAACAGCAATTCACATATGCCCAGGCAAAAACTATCTGACGAACTTAAGGAGGCGATCAGCCGGCTACCCGGCAAAGAGAAAGACAAACTGCTTTTTCGGCTGGTTGCCAAAGACGAAGCATTGGTGGAAAAATTGAGCTATCAGCTGCTCGAAGGCTCGGCTACGCAGGAGGAGCGCCGGGAAGACCTGAAAAAACACATACAGCAAACGCTGAGAGAAGAGGCTGAGCACTTCTACTCTCCGGGCTACCTGCTGCTCGACCTGCGGTCTATAAGCGGGCAGATCAACCGCCACGTTAAAACCACGCGCGATAAGTACGGCGAAATTGAGCTCAACCTTTTCATGCTCAACTATACGCTGCAGCTCCATAGCCACAAAGTGGAGCGCTTCAGCAAAGGCCGTAGGCGCACCCTGGACAAGTACATCATTCAACGGGTGGCCAAACTGCACAAACTGCTGGATAAACTGCACGAAGACTACCAGCTGGACTTTGAAGAGGATTTTGAGAAGCTGCACCGGCAGCTGCGGCAAGATGAGATACTGGCGAAGATGGGGAAGGAGGCGGGGCTGGAAGTCTAAAGGGAAAAAAGCCAACTCATTGCTCCGCCGGGCTTATTTCGTGAGGAATAAACCGGGCGTTGCCGGGAAAACCAGGCGTCAGAAGCCAGGTATACTGATATTGTCCAGGCATGACGTTGAACGGGCACCCCCTTGAAGCTACACGTTTTGAGAGGGTGCTTTTTTAGTAAATCTTCAGGCGGTTAAGCAAATCCTGGTAATAGGTATCGCCGATGCCGAGGAACTTTTCCTTTCCCTGATAAGGCAGCATCGCGCCGCGGTCCCGGCGGTCCACCCGCAGCACCCGTTGCAGGTTAACGGCCTTATCGCGGCTTATCTGCTGGAAGTAGCCCGGCAGCTCCTTCAGTATTTTGGCTAGTGTTATATCTCTTTTTACCTGCAGCTCATCGGTCACCAGAAATACTGCGCCTCCTCCGGCTACCTCTATCCAAAGCAGGTCCCGGTAGTTGACCCGGATGAGCTGTGCTCCGTCTTTTACGAAAGTAAAATCATCGCCCTCCGGCATGGCCGCTGCTTCTGCTTCCAGGTTGTTGGCAACGATAAGGGTGTCGATACAATCCTGTAGTTTTTCTTCCCAGTTTTCCAGGAAGGGTTTTTTCAGGTATTTTTTGACGTGGTTTCCCCAGTCGTTGAGCGTTTGCATAGCGTATTCTTCGAAAGCGGTGACCATTACGACCGGTGGAATGGGGATTTCGTGCTCACGCAGCCGTTGCAACAGCTGAAAGGCATCTCCGCCTATGAGCTTGATATCCAGAAAAAGGGCGTTGGGCTGTTGCTGCACGATAGTCAGGAAGGCCTGATTGAACTTATCGGCGGACCCGACTACCTCCACGCCCCGCATCTCATTGAGGCGGTCGCACAGCCACTGCCGGCTTTCGGCTTCATCTTCCACCACTACGCAGCGGAGCAGGGGATTATTTGAATTCATAATCAAACTTTTTTGGAATAAAAATGAGGACCCGGGTACCATAGCTTTCTCCGTTCTCGCCGGTGAAGATGTCGTCCTCGTATCTGGAATAGATGGGAAAGACATTCTGCCTGTTGTGGATTTTGGCCAGCCGCTCCAGCATTTTGGTGCCGCGCTCTGTGCCGCGGGAGCCGAGCTCAGCAGCTTTTCTACGCCCGATGCCGTTGTCCTCCACCTTAAGCACCAGGTAATCATGATCTTCCGAGATGCTGACTTTCAGATACCCCGGCTCCTCCCGATTGACGATACCGTGCTCAATGGCGTTTTCGCAGTGGATTTGCAGTTGCATCAGCAGGACTTTTATATGCCCCAGCCGCTCAACCTGTCTTGCGGACGGCAGCTCAAAAGAAAGATGGCCCCCGAATCGCTTTTTCTGAATGAACAGGTAGTTTTCCACCAGCTGCAACTCTTCGCTCAGGCTGTGATGGGCTTTTTTCTCCCTGCTGTTTCTGAATACCAGCCGGATATTGGCCCCCAGTTTGGATAGCACGCTCACGGCTTCCTTATCCTTGTATACCCGGATTTGAATCCACTGCAGGGCGTTATTGATGAAGTGCGGATTGAGCTGATTGACGATAGCCTGCACCTGCAGGCGGTCCTGCTCAATGCGCTGCTGCTGTTGTTTGCGGAAGTACAGCCAGATGAGCGGGCCCGATAGCAGCAGCAGACCCAGATACGGCCAGGCGGTTTTCCAGATATTGCCGGGAATATGTATATACAGCCGCTGTGTTGCGGACCGCAGGCCATCTTTATGGGCCCAAATATCCAGCTCGTAGCGCCCGGGTGCCAGGCTTGAAAAATTAATCATCGGTCTATCGGTCGTGATTACTGCGGATGTATCTGTGGACAGCCTGCAGGAAAACTGCAGGTGGTTGGGCCGCACGGGGTCCCATTCAGGCTCCAGGTGCACCTCCAACCGCTGAGGGCCAAAACTTCGGGGCAGCCGGATTTGGCCCTGCCCTGCGGAATAGGCTGCCCCGGCGTACACCAGCTGTTTGATGCGGAAAGCAGGCGTTTCGTTCCCCAGTTTCATCAGATTGAGGTTGAGCCGGTGCGCCCCGGCATCAGAGCCTACCCATACCCGCCCCCTTTGGTCTGTCATCAATGTATTTTGCTCGACAGCCAGGCCCTGGTAGCCGTCCTGCCGCCCGATGCGGTATATCCGGGTGGGCTGCTTCGGATCATAGAAGGAAGGCAGGTGGACGATACCCAGCCCGTCCCGGTTGCCCAGGAGCAGCAAGGTGTCCTGATAAAGGAGTAGGGTGGTGACAATAGAGGTGTCAATCAGGCTGGCACCTACCTGCTGAAAGTCCCGGTAGGGCTGTAAGCTACCCCAGTTAATGTCGGCGTGGTTGTCGAAAAAGTAAAGCCCCCGGTTGGTCCCAAACCAGAGGTTGCCCCGCTGATCCATCAGGCTGCTCATCGCACCGATATCCCGGCCCGCATCTGTCCGCAGAAAATTGTATACGGTATCCTGATCCGGCAGGTAGCAGGCAATACCGGTACTCAAGCGCCCCATCCACCAGCGGCCGTAGCGGTCTTTTACCGTGGTGAGCACATTACCCAGCCGGAACCCCTTCTCCATTCCGATAATTTTCGGGTGCGGGTCTGTTTCCGACTGCAGTATACCCAGCCCATGAATATTTAGCCCCAGCCCTACTGACCCGTCGTACGCCCGGTGGAAACAAAAACCCTGCGTATCCCGCATTATGTAATCGGGCGGTTGGTCTCCGGTAATACTGACGAGGCCTTTGGGGTTCGGGACATTCCCGGCACCCGACAACCAGAATGCCATACCACCATCTTGCCGGCGGTAGCTGCCGGGAAGTACGCGGTATTCCGAAAGCGGTGCGTAATGAGGCCGCTGTAGCTGCTTCCCGTCAAAGTAGCTGAAGCCGAAGTTGTAGGAGCCAAACCAGATATTTCCCTCGCGGTCTTCTGAAATAGCGTGTACATCGGACAGGGGCTGATTCTCGGGTTGGCTGATCAGTAAATCCAGGAAAGCCGGAAAAACGTGGAGCAATCCACTGCGGGTGGCGACCCAGTAGGTGCCATCTGCTGCCCGGTCCACTGCACTTACTGCATTGGGCGTCCTGAATTCGAGGTAAAAGCCTGCCGGAGCGGCCGCGTTCACTTCGGTCAGGCGGGTGATGCCCTGATTGTCCTGCTCAAAGTGCAGCAGCGCAGGCTCCTCTAGCGCCAGGTGGTTGAGCTTATCCATGGGCGGCGGTGCAGCCTGTACTACCCATGATCCTGCCTGCAGGCTATACACTTGCTTACCCTCCAGCAGCGCCAACTGACCATCCGGCGACATTCCTATAGTACGGCGTATGAGCGCGTGCGGAGCATCAAAGTGAGGCAGCTGTATCAGCTCCCCGTCCGCCGGTCGGTAAAGCCAAAAGTCAGTCCTGTTTCTCCGGCCCTGGCCCGAGTAGTAGGCCAAATAACTCTTTTGCGCCCTTAGCGCTATCAGATTGGTATGCCTGAAATGATCGCTTAGGGTATCCGGAAGCCGGCACTGTAGCTCAAACTGCTCATTATCAGAATTGTACTCCCAGATGCTGCCGTCTTTACGATTGAAAGCAGTCATGCCATCGCCCAGACTGGTTTCCAGCAGCGTGCCTTCCCCTCCAATTTGCGCAATCAGGTCAATTGCCTTGATTCCGGCGGAATCAATCAGGGTCACCCACTGCAGTTCCGGCGGCACATACGGGTGTACCAGCCAGATATTGCCGGCTGCGTCTTTGCGCACAGCACGCACCTCACTTTTGGGCAGCCCCTCGGCCGTCGAATAATGCTTAAATGCTTTGCCGTCAAAACGGGAAACGCCGTAAATGGATCCGGTCCAGACGTACCCCTCATTATCCACAAGTACACACTGCAACTCGGATATGGGTAAGCCGTCTTCAGAGGTATAGTTATAGATAGCGCTGTACTGTGGCCAGGCTGCCGGAAGTACAGCTACCAAAAAATACCATATAAGCAATAGAGTGCGACGCATCGTACCGGGGTTTCACTTAAAAGTAGCATAAAACCCATCAAAAAATAAACCTCCGCCTACCAAACGGGCTGGCATGTCAACGAAAGCATTGTTTTGGGCTATGGAAATGCTGATGGCAGGATAACCGGCTTGATGAGGCTACAAAGAGGCCCCTTTGGGCAGATGCTGCTATCCGGCAAGCAATACGATACCTTGCAGCGAAAGCAGAAGGGAGTGGTACTGCTTTACTTTTTTGCGTCAGGCCGCATTGTGAAAGCAGTGTAACCCACCAATAAAAAGCTACCCTGCGATGGAAATTTAAACAATGTTTATTAGCTTTAACCTGCAAGCCGACCACAAATCTGGTCTTTCTCCTAACCTGCCTGACTTTTTTATTTCCGTAAATGACTAAAGTTGTACTGTTATGAGCATATACAAGGTACTGTTGTCCCTGATACTCGTTCACTTGTTGCCGGCGGGGGTGCGGGGGCAGGACGGGGTGGTGGATAGTTTGGGGCAATTTGCCGAAAAAATGGTAGAGGAAGAGCATGGTAGGCTGACCAGTAAAGAGGTACAAATGCTTATTAACTATGCTGATACGCTTTTGAGGAAAGATAATAATGCATCTTTGGAGTTTATCCGAAAGGTTTTGCCTCATGCTCAAGCATTGGATGATAGTGGCAATAGTGAGTTGAAGGCGATTATCGTATACGCCAATGGGCTGTTGGCGGCGAATGAGCTGGATAGTTGTGCCCAACTGTTGAAATCGTCAATTCTTAGGTTTGAAGGAAAGAGCGAGGCGGTAAGTTATTTGAGTCATATCGGCAGCCTGTATCAATATCTGGGTTTTACCTATCGGGATAAAAGTGAATTTGTAAGTGCGGCTGAGCATTTTAACACCGCAGCGGTCTATTTTGACCGAAGTGGCGATCAGAAGAATCAGCTTGCAGCAAAGTATAATCAAGCTAATCTGCTGACCAGGCTGGAGAATTATGAAAAGGCAGAGAAAAGCTATCAGGAGCTGCTTGAAATTACCGGGAACCCAGTCGTTCATGGCGTGGTTTTTTCCAGTTTGGGTATATTGAATATGAAGCAGGGAAAACACTCAGAAGCTTTGGTTTTTTTGCTGAAAAGCAAAAAACTCATTGATTACGCCAGTGAGCCTGAGCTCACCTACCTGAACTTGGGTATTGCTTATATGAACCTTGAGCGTTATAAGATGGCGGAGGAAGCCTTGGCTCAGGCAGCCGAAATTTGTAAAGAGCGGGGGCTAAAAAGGAGTTTTTTGTTGGTATGGAACAACTTTGTGAAGCTGTATTACAGATCGGGCGACTTAGGCCGGGCGCGGGAATTCTTAGACTTAGCAGAGGAACAGGTGTCTTCTTCCAATCTGACGGAGCAGGCAGTAATCTATGAGATGAAAGCCAAAATCTACGAGGCGGAGAAAGACTGGGAGAAAGCACTGGCTTTTTTGAAGCAAAAACAGATTTACACCGATAGTATCGAGTCCATCGAAAAACTAGCCGCCATCACCGAAATCGAAACCAAATACCAAACCGAACAAAAAGAACTCCAAAACCAAGCCCTGCAGCGCGAGAATGAGCTGCAGGCCAGCATCAACCGCAATCAGCGTATGGGGCTGGGTGGCCTTGGGCTGGGTTTAATTGCTCTGGCCGGCTTATCCACTTTCCTCTACCGCCAACGGCAGCGCATCCAGGCCCAAAAATCAGAAATTGAGCTCCTCCACCGAGAGCAGCGCCACCGCATGATGAACAACCTCGTCTTCGCCAACAGCCTGATGAGCCTGC
>CAJXXJ010000170.1 GCA_913062745.1 uncultured Phaeodactylibacter sp. | reverse complement strand
CCCGCCGGTCTTTATCGGTGCAGCCGGGCTGGTGGTAGCTTTCATCATTTTTGGCGGGATATGGACGGATACGGCTAAATCAGTATTTGACCGCACGCTTACTTTTATTTCCACGCAACTTGGAGCTTATTACATCTACCTCACCTTCAGTGTGCTGATATTGGTCATCGCGCTGGCGATCAGCCCGGCAGGCAAGATACGGCTGGGCTCGCCGGGAGAAGAGCCGGAGTTCAGGCGCCTGCCCTGGTTGGCTATGCTCTTTTCCGCCGGTATGGGCATGGGGCTGGTATTCTGGGGCGTCGCTGAGCCGGTGATGCACTTTGGTGACCCGCCTTTCGCGCAGGGCAACACACCCGAGGCTAAAGAGGAGGCGATGCGCTTTGCTTTCTTTCACTGGGGATTTCATCCCTGGGCGGTTTATGTACTCTTCGGGCTGGGCATTGCGTATTTTCACTTTCGTAAAGAGCTGCCGCTGGCACCGCGTTCCCTGTTGTACCCCATATTAGGCGACAAAATCAACGGGCCTATCGGGCATGCTGCAGACATCATCTGCACCGTAGGCACGCTGCTGGGCGTTGCTACCTCGCTCGGCCTGGGGGCCATGCAAATCAACTCCGGGCTCAACACGCTCACGAATGTCGAATTCGGCACTACTAATCAGCTGTACGTCATCCTCATTATAACGGCAGCAGCGACAACCTCCACCATTACCGGGGTAGGCAAAGGCATTAAGTACCTGAGTATGGTCAATCTGGGGCTGATGGCCCTGCTGCTATTGTTTGTCATGGCAGTAGGCCCTTTCGGGAAACAGATGGAGTGGTTCGGCAGTACCTTCCTGGCCAACCTTCGGGAGTTGCCGGCTACAAGCGTCTGGGTGGACGATCAGTCCGGAAAATCCTGGCAGACTGACTGGACGATATTCTACTGGGGCTGGTGGATATCCTGGTGCCCGTTTGTAGGCATTTTCATCGCCCGCATTTCCCGGGGGCGTACCATACGGGAATTCATCGTAACGATTTTGCTGCTACCCGCTACCGTTACCTTCCTTTGGTTTTCAGTCTTTGGCGCCACTGCTTTTCATCAGTTGGAAAATGGTTATCAGGGGCTGGCGGAAGTGGTGTCGCAAAACGAATCAATGGCACTCTATGAGCTGCTGGGCAATCTGCCGCTTGCGCAAATCAGTCAGTGGGCGGCTCTGCTGCTGATTGTGATTTTCTTCGTTACCTCCTCCGATTCCGGCTCGCTGGTAGACGACATGGTGACCTCCGGCGGCAATCCGGACCCACCGGTGGCACAACGGGCATTCTGGGGCGTATCGGAAGGGGCTTCGGCAGCGGTGCTAATTGTAGTGGGCGGCTTAGAGGCCCTGCAGTCGGCTTCCATATCCGGCGGTTTGATTCAAAGTGTGCTGCTAATTGGCTGCGCCTTAAGCCTGGTGCTGGCGCTGCGCAAAGACCGCCCGGGAAAGCCTGATGACCAGACCCAACCTTCCGCGTAGGCTTCATCGTCTTTTCTGTACATTTGTGCAACGAAAAAGAACAAGCGATGAAAACGAATCTATTCCTCACCTTCAGTGTACTGCTGCTCAGCCTTACGGGCTGCAAAAAAGATGATGTGAGCTGCAGCTGTCAGGACCCTGCGCCCTGTGATCAGATGGCCGTGGTAGATGATGATCTGTTTGCAAACGGCCCGGATGATGAATTTTTCCCACAGGAAGTGCGTATAGAAGGGGACTGCCTGTACCTGCGATTTCAGTACAGCGGCGGCTGCGAGGAGGTCGACTATCAGCTGCTCAGCGGGACGACGGTGGCTTACTCCCTGCCGCCTCAGCGTACTATACGCTTTTCTCTCGATGATGACGACCCGTGCGAAGCCTTACCCGTTGTGGAAGCAACCTTTAACCTGCGGCCTTTCCGGGTAGCGGGGCAGGAGACGGTGGTACTCAATTTTGAAGGCTGGGGAGAGAGCCTGACTTACATCTATTAAAGTAAGTCCCGGCACCGCCGGAAGCCTGGCTACATTTTGCTATTTTCGCCCAAAATAGTATGCGTTACTTATCTTACCTTGTCCTATTTGCCAGCCTTCTGGTGCTTTGCAATTGCACTACGGAGCCATCTGGTACAGTTTCTTCTGAAAAAGAAGTCAAAATAAGGTACGACAGCCTTCTGGCAGAAAGGCTGGGGGCAGATGACTACGGCATGAAAACCTACGTCATGGCTTTTCTTTACCGCGGGGATAGTCAGGGGCTGGACTCCCTGCGCCGGTCGGAATTGCAGCGTGAGCACCTTGACAACATCACCCGGATGGCGGAGGAGGGGCAGCTTGTTCTGGCTGGCCCTTTCCTGGGTAAAGGCGATTTACGCGGCATTTACTTATTTGATGTGCGGACGGTGGCTGAGGCTGAAGCACTGACCCGAACTGATCCTGCAATTCAGGCGGGTACCTTGCGTATGGAGTTGCGCGAATGGTACGGATCTGCTGCACTGATGAAGCTCAATGAACTGCATAAGCAAATCGCTAAAGAAAACATCTGAGGGATTAGCGCTCTGCGGCTATCCAATCTATTAAAATCCCGAACTGCCCTTCCTGCTTGTCCGCAATCAGCAGGCCAATCTCTTCCAGCTCCTGCCCGCTAACGGGCGGAACATCTGTCAGTACTCTGCCGCGGAAAGTAGGGGTAAAGTCAGACAGCGGAAACTCCAATTCCTGCCATTCGCCGGCCTTGGTATCGAAGAATGCCCGGTAGGAAACGCGCCCGTACCGGCCCGCTGGTCGCAGGCGAAGGCTGTAGCGCTGCCCATCGCCCTTTACGCGCAGGCGGATCGACTGTACGCCCTGCCGCATGCCATTGGGTACGGTAGCCCGGGTGGAGGCGAAGCCGCCGTTGTTCTCCAGAGAGACGGTTCCGGAGAAGCGGGCGTGGCCTTCGGGTGTTTGTTGCATTTGGCTTTGTGAAAGCCCTCCCATCACCCCGTCGTTGACGATGCGCCAGTCGAGTTGGGTAGCTTGGAGTGGTTCCGGCATAGTTTGTGCGTTGGTGAAAAACGGCAATGTGCAGAGTGCAATGGCACTCCAGTATACTTTGATCTTCATGTTGTCCTAACCGAAGTAAAGTGATTTGGTTTGGATTTATATGCCGGGCCGGCGGCTTTAGGTTTCCCTGCTCCTATGAAACAGGCCTTATAATTCCCTGATCCGCCAATCATCGATTTGCTTACTCCGGGAGGAGAAGTTGACTCCTACCGCCACTCTTGCCTTAGAGCGGTCGGCGTATGGGCCCAGGTAATCGCGGTCTATGATTTGCTCCAGCGCCTCTTCCGCTGAATGGTCCAGTTTGAACTCAAAGGCATACAGGTGTGCCTCCGTCTCTACAATAGCATCGCAGCGGCCCTGCCCGCTATGTACTTCTGATTGAATATAAGCACCGAGCAAGCTGAAAGTAAGGTGCAGCAAGGCATGGAAAAAGTGTTCATTTTCGCGTTGCCAGTGTTCATAGGGGATGCTGGCAAAGGTGGCATTAATGATCGTAACTACAGCCTCCATATCCTGTGCTTCTAACGCATAGAGCAGCCGGCTGATTCGGATGCCGGATTCCAGGTGTTTGTCTTCTGCGTAGAGGTTCAGCAGGCGCTCTTCGAAAGCCGCTTTGACTTCCAGATTAGGATAGTCCAGGGTGTAGAGCCCGGTGCGGTCGGGGCCGGATTTGAGGGTAAGGTAGCCGGTTTGAAACAAAATGGGCAGCGGGTGCAATTGCCCCAATTCGAATTCGCTGAGCATCAGGCGCGAGGCTTGTTTTTTGCTAAAATCATAGTATCCGTACTGCCGGGCTGTTTTGAGCAGAAAGGTAGGCGTACCGGTTTCAAACCAAAAATTGTGAAACTCCCGGGCGTGTAAAAAACTGAGCAGCGAAAAAGGGTTGTACACCCGCTCATTTTGGGTCCAGTTGTAACCATTGTACCATAACCTGACCTTTTGCAGCAAGCCTTCATAGCTCAGCCCCTGTTGCTGCGCGATTTGCTGTAAAGGCTGCTCGAAATAATGCTCCAGTTCCTCCTGAGAAATGCCATTGAGGTGCCTGGACTGAGGCGTAAGTGTAAGGTTATACAGGTTATTCAGGTCGGAAAAAATGCTGACTTCGCTAAATGCGGATACCCCGGTTATGAAAACAAGCTCAAGGTGGGGGTCGCTGTCCTTTAGCACCGAGTAAAAACTTTTCAGAACTTCTCTGTGCTCTTCGGCTGTTGACTGCTCATCCAGATAATCGATGATGGGCTTATCATACTCGTCGATGAGCAATACTACCCTCGACCCGGCGGCCGCTTTTGCCAAAAGCTCTCTGAACCGCAAATCATAGGCCTGTTCGGTCAAATGAACATTGAGCCGTTCAGCCTCTTTGCGGATCATCTCATTAAGGCTGGGAATAAGCCCTAAAGTCTTCATGCCCTGACTGCTGAATTTAAGCCATACGACCTTTTTCTTTGCGGTTTCCCATTCCCAGTGTTCATGTATCCAAAGCCCTTTAAAAAGGTGCTGTTGCCCTTCGTAGAGCTCCCTGATCGTAGACAGCAGCAGGCTTTTCCCAAAGCGGCGGGGCCGAGAGAGGAAAAAGTATTTACTGCCTTGCAGGAGTTGGTGGATGTGCTTTGTCTTATCGACGTACACGAAGCCGCCTTCCCGAAGTTTCCGGAAATCCTGTATGCCGATTGGGTATTTCATAGTTCCAAATATACTGAAAAAACGGGCTGGCCGCTACCACGCCGCCAGCCCGCTGTATCTTTATCGCTGACAAGCACACTGCGTCGGCATCAGCGAGCCGCTGTCCGTCATCGTCGGCCAGGCGTTGCCGCTGCCTTCCAGCTCGAAGTAGAACTTCGTACGCTTGCGGTCGTAGTTACCGACCTCATTCATAGTGGCGGCATCGTACAGCCGGCCGTTGACCATCGTGTACTCCACCCCTTCGGTATCGCGGATATCCTCCAGCGGGTTGCCATCAATGACGATCAGGTCTGCCAGTTTGCCGGCCTTGAGGGAGCCGATCTGATGGTCCATGCCCAGGTACTTTGCGCCGTTCAGGGTAGCGCAGCGCAGCGCCTGATGATTACTCATGCCGCCCTGCTGCAGCATCCAAAGCTCCCAGTGGGCGCCCAGGCCCTGCAATTGGCCGTGCGCGCCGAGGTTGATGTCTACCCCTGCCTGCTGTAATTTGTTCAGGGAGCGGGAAGTCAGGATATGGCCGTTGTCGTATTCTTCTTCGGGCACCATTGTACGGTGGCGGGCCCGCGCATCCACTACCGCCCGGGGCGTGAAGCTGAGCAGCCGTTCCTTTTCCCATACATTGGTGTTTTGGTACCAGTAGTACTCCCCGTTGATGCCGCCGTAGTTGACAATCAGCGTCGGCGTATTATGCGCCTCGGTTTGCGACCAAAACTGCACCACATCATCGTACAGCGGCGCGACCGGTATGTTATGTTCCACGCCGGTATGCCCGTCGGCTACCATGCTCATATTGTGGTAAAAGAAGGAGCCGCCCTCCGGCATCACCAGAATGCCGAGCTCGCGCGCAGCCTGCATGACCTGCTGCCGCTGTTCGCGCCGCGGCTGATTATAGCTCTTTACAGAAAATGCACCGAATGCTTTGGTGCGGCGGATAGCCGAGCGGGCATCATCGAGATTATCAATCACCGCTTTGAAGTCGCCGTCTGCACCGTACAGAATGGTACCGGTAGAGTAGAGGCGCGGCCCCACCATATCGCCGGACTTGATCATTTCGGAGTGCGAGAAAATCATCTCGGAATTGGAGGAAGGGTCGTGTGCGGTCGTGACGCCGTACGCCAGATTAGCGTAGTAGTACCAGCTTTTCTGCGGGCTCAGCCCGTAGCGGAAGTCGCCCAGGTGCCCGTGTACGTCTACGATGCCCGGCATGATCGTTTTGCCCGCACAGTCGATGACTTTTGCCTCTTGCGGTATGCGCACCCGTTCGCCCACCTTCCGGATGAGGTTGCCTTCTACCAGCACGGTGCCGTTTTCAATCACTTCATCCCCCTCCATCGTTATGATGCGGGCGTTGGTAAAGGCGACGAGGCCCTCGGGCGTGTCGTAGTCCAGCTCCAGGCCTATGCGCAGCCCTACAGTATCCATCGGCGGCAGGCTGTCTACGGCGCCTTCCAGGAAAGCAAAGCGCTCCGTCAGTTCGTCGCTGAACAGCTCCTCGCCCAGCGTCCAGTACAGCCGCTTGCTATCGGCGGACCAGTGGATATTGATGCCGGCGTCCCGCGCTACCTGCGCTACCGGCACCGCTTTGGTTTTGGCGCTAAGCCCTACCGGCTGCCCGGTGACTGGCATGGGCGCTACGTACACCTTGTGCAGTTCCGACCAGGCCACCCACTTGTTGTCCGGGCTGGGCACAAAGCGCTGCGCGTACTTGCCGTCAAACAGCTTTTTATCGTCCGAACCATCCGGTTTGATGCTGTGATAAGCTTTGGTGATACTGCCAAATAGATAGCCGCCGGTTTGGTAAAAGATGCGGCTTCCATCGGTACTAAATACCGGATATTCCCCTTTCGGGCTGACGAGGCTGGGCTCGCCACCGCTGGCCGGGATGGTATAAATGCCGGGCTCGGTGCAGAAAGCGTACCCCTGATGCCCGTTGCCGCCTTCTTTCTGGTAGACGATCGTCTTGCCATCCGGCGAAAAGCGGGGCGTACGGTAGATGCCCTTTTCGGTGGTCATCTTACGGCTTTGCCCGCTGCTCAGGTCGAGGCGGTAAATGGCGCCCATTTCCTCATCATCCCAGCTGACGTACACGATTTCTTTGCCGTCCGGCGAAAAGGCGGGCTCGAATTCAAATTCTTCAGATTCGGTGAGCCGCTGCGGCTTTCCATCCGGCAGCTCTTTTTTCCAGAGGTGGCCCACAGCGCTGAAGACCAGCAGTTGCTCATCCGGGGAGGTGACGGCGTGGCGGATTACCTTAGCGGTAAATTGGGGCTCGTAAGCCTCGTTCTTGAAGCGTACGGTCTCCTGGAAGCAGTGTTTGGCAGTTGCTTTGAACGGAATTTCCTCCGCTTCGCCGGTGGCCACTTCCACCTTCCAGATTTTCCCCTGCCCCCAGATAATGATGTGCTTGTCGTCCGGCGTCCAGTCAAACCCCGTGTAAACCCCAAAGATAGCCCAGGCTTCCTGTTGATCTTTGGTCAGCCCGCGGAAGATCGGGAAGTTTTGCCCGCTTTCCAGGTCGTGTACGAAGAGCACGGATTCGGTGCGTACGCGGCGTACGAAGGCGAGTTTTGAGCCGTCATTAGAGACTTGCGGGCGGCAGGCACCGCCGGGGCCGGCCACGATGTCCTTGATCTCGCCCTCTTCGCGGTCGTAGCGGCGGATGACGTAAATCTGGCTGTTCGGGTGTTTTTTGAACTGAAAATACCCGCCCGGGTACATGTCTTCGCTGAAGTAGACATAGCGGCCGTCCGGAGAAA
>CAJXXJ010000169.1 GCA_913062745.1 uncultured Phaeodactylibacter sp. | reverse complement strand
AGAAGTTATGCCAACATCCACCCAAGCCCAGGCTGAAGATCCGGTAAAGTGCCCCTGTATATTCCTATCCTTCCCGCCAGCGCCCCACTGCGTAGCTGACCACCAGCATCACCAGCAGCCCGATAGCGTAGGAAGCAATGGGCATTAGCCATTCGTAATCGTCTTTAGCGAGTGCCTGCCGTTTAGCGGCCAAGCCCCAGAGGTTGACCAGGCCTTTCTTCACGAAAAAGCGAGAGACCAGATAGGAGGCAGTCAGGCCCGCGAGGTAGCCGGCTGCAAGGTTGAGGGCTTCGTGGCCCAGGAAATGAGTGAACTTGCGCATTTAGTGTCCATTTAGGCTCGAAATTTACTCATTTCTCCCGCCCTTGTTTCTTTGGGTAAGTAAATTTATCCGGCAAGCTTGCCTGTTTCGCAATAAAACTGCAATTAGAGCCCTGATTTTTTGCCAAACAACAAACGGCCATGAAACAGCAAATCCTGGAAGAGTTCTATCAGGTCAACCCCAAGTACGTTGAGGAGCTTTATCTGCTGCAAACGGAGCTGCTCAAGCTGCAGCAACACCTTCGGCAGCAGCAGCAGCGCCTGCTCATCCTGTTTGAAGGGCGGGATACTGCCGGCAAGGGCAGCGCAATCCACCGCTTTACGCAATTTCTGGACCCGCGCGGGTATCGGGTGGTTGCCCTGGGCAAGCCTTCCGACGAGGAGCGGGGGCAGTGGTACTTCCAGCGTTATCTGAAGCATCTGCCCGGTGCCGGTGAAATGGTATTCTTCGACCGCAGCTGGTACAACCGGGCGGTAGTGGAGCCGGTCATGGGTTTTTGCACGGAAGTGCAGTACGAGCTTTTCATGCAGCAGGTAGTGCCTCTGGAGCAAATGCTGGTAGCGGATGGTATCGTTCTGGTGAAGTTTTGGTTTTCTATAGATATGCAGGAGCAGCAGGAACGCATACAACAACGGCTGGAATCTCCGCTAAAACGCTGGAAGGTCAGCCCGGTCGACCTGGCGGCGCAGGAAAAGTGGGAAGCCTTCACGGCCTATAAGGAGAAAATGTACGAGCAGACCCATACCGCAGCAGCCCCGTGGCTGATTGTAAAAGGGGAGGACCGGGAGGATAGCCGTATACAGTGCATGCGGTATGTATTGGCTAGCTTAGCCTACGAAGGTAAATCTCCGGAGCTGGAGCAGCCGGACCAAGCAAAAATATTCTTTCCATAACCTGCCGGACAAACCTGCCCTGGCAGAGAATACGCGCTGACGGGGGAAAGTCCTACCCATAGGATGAATGACAACTGTTGCTTATCAACGCACAACCGGCTAACTTTGCAGCCCCAGGGAGGGATGTTGCAGTGTGTGCGGCGCTCAAAAATAGTAACCCAAACAAAGACTCCTGAAGACACAAATGGATGGTTTTATCAGCTAAGTTCCATACCCGTAAAGCGGCCTCGCTCCCTCTTGTAATTGGTTTTCTACTAATTGCCTCAACCTCATACGCCCAGGAGGAAGGGTTTGTCATCAAACTCTGGAATAAGATTTTCAATGATACGACGGAATCAGCCAAGCCAAAGTTTATAGCGTATCCCGTCCTTACGTTTACTCCGGAGACAAGCTGGCAATTTGGAGCAAGCGGGCTGCTAGTGTACAACGCTAAGAAAAACCTGAACAACAGGCTCAGCGAGTTAGCGGCATTTACATTTGTGACCCTGGAAAGCCAGTACGGTTTATCCATAGACCACGCCTTGTACACGGATAAAAACAGGTACTTCTTTCTGGGGAAGCTCCGGCTGCAGCAATTTCCATTATCCTATCATGGCATCGGGATAGATGCCCCACAGGAGCCGGTCGCGACGATTGAGGGCTTCTCATTCACCCTCCGGGAACGCTTGCTGAGGGAGCTGTCGGAGAACTTTTACATGGGGCTGGAGTTCGATTTCAATCATTTGAATGCAGTGGAAATATCGGAGCAGGGGGCAGATTTTACCGTCCCGGCAGGTGTTGAGGGGTTTACAAATTTAGGGTTCGGGATAGGCGTGGTCTATGATCAACGGCACAACGTCCTGAATCCGAGAAAGGGGCTCTTCGTGGAAGGGGGCTTTCTGCGCTATAATGAAGGCTTCGGCAGCGACTATTCTTTCCTGAATTACTTTGGGGACTTCAGGTACTATCAACCCACCTTCAGGAATCAACTTCTGGCCTACCAATTCCTCGTCAATACAACAGTACCGGGAACCAACGATGAAGTGCCTTTTAACCAGCTTTCCCTCATAGGAGGCGAGAGCTTAATGCGCGGCTATTACCTGGGCCGCTACCGGGACAACGCCTTGGTCGCCACACAGGCCGAATATCGATTTCTGCCTTTTCCCTTCAGCAGGCGGTTCGGAGGTGCCATTTTTGGAGGGGTGGCTACTGTAGGTTCAAGCTTGAATAGCCTTAAGGCAGATCAATTGAGAGCGTCAGGGGGGCTTGGTGCGAGATTCCTGCTATTCCCCGGAAAAGATATCTTCGTTCGTTTTGATTATGCTTTTACGAGAGAAGGCTCGGGTTATTACCTGTTCATCGGTGAGGCCTTCTAGGCAGAAGGGATGCACTTACGGCTATTGATTGCAGATTCCAATACGGGTATGGGCTGAGCACCAAAACCCATTGCACATCACGCCCAGGCGCTCTGTGAATATACTATGCTTTGCACTGTCATGCCTGACGCCCTTCGCTATTACCCTTCCAGCTCCGCCAGCCGCGCCTGAATTTTTTTCCATTCCTCCCGTTTGTCCACGATAACCGGCTTAGCGGCGCGCACCTCACAATCGCGCAAAGCACAGCGTTCGCAGGTCTTATTGACGATGCGCCGCTGAATGGCCGGGTCATCGAGAAAACCGATACGCTGCTCGATTTCAGGCGTAATGAGGATGCCGATAGTCACGCTCACATTGCGGTTGGGGGTCGGGTAGCCGGGTCGGGCGATTGTCAGGCAAAGGTATTCATCCTGAGTGCCGTAGTAGCGGGAGCGCTGCGCCCGCACGATGTTGTCCACGTATTTGCCCTCGCGCTGCATTTGGTGCAAGTCTTTGAGCAAAGACAAAGCGACCCAGCGGCGGCAGTAGTGTTCAAACAAGCCATTGCTGTGCGGGTGGTGGCGGCGGTTAAGGTGCAGCTCTTTGTCTACATCGAAGGTGTCGGTCTCCGGGTCGTGCAGGAAACGGAGGAAGAACAGCTTATCCATGCCAAAGTAGCGTGGCAGGATGTTGGTCAGCCGGTGGTAGTACATCTCCGGAGAGGCCTCATAGCGCTTCATGATGCTGAGGAAAGCTTCTCCGTCCCAGCGCTTGCGCGCAAAAAAGGCTTTCATGTCATCGATGATGGACTGCAGCGGCAGGTGCAGCGCCACGGAAAAATAAATAGCCTTAGAATGGTTGATCACCTCTTCAAATACCCGGCCGCGCAGCAGGGAAGAAGTGCTCGCCCGCTCCTTGAGCTGCAGCATTTCGAAGCCCAGCTCTTTGCCAAACTGAAAAGCCTGCTGCATAGGCGTCAAGGTGCCGTTGAGCAGCAGTTGTTTGTCTTTGGCAATGAAAAGGGAGCGCAGCTTGGCCAGTTCCGGATAGGCATCGAGGCCGTTATCAATGATGTCGTAGTCGAAGCGCGTTTCCAAAATTTCCCGCAGACGGGCAACCGGCAGCGGGCGGTTATCGGGAAGCTCGTAGAGTTCCATAAAGCGCTGTGCAGCCTTCTCCAGCTCTTCGAAGTAGTTGTTGTGCAGTTCCAAATAAGCGCGCAGGGCACCAAAGTAGAAATTCTCCTCTTTCAGGGCGTAATTTCGCGACAGCTCCAGCAGGGTGGAGATAAAAGCGCCCACGCGCACCGGAGCGTTCGCAATTATCTCGGCTACTTTAGACAGCTCAATACCGAACAGGTCAAGCGGGAGCTCGTTCAGGAAGTTGGATTTCAGCAGCTCGCCCACCGGCGCCATGTTTTGGCTAAGCTCCTGCGAGGTCAGTTCTTCCGCTTCCACGTCGAGTGCCGCCGACAGCGCAGCGAGCTTATCTGCTTTGGGGAATTTCTTGCCCTTCTCAATTTCATTCAGGTAAGAAACAGAGATGCGGGCCTTCTTGGAAAGGTCGCTGAAAGACATGCCTTTATCCTGCCGCAATTGCTTCACTTTCAGCCCGAAAAGTATTCGCTCGTTTTGGGTACGCGTGCTCATGGGCACCAAAATAAAGTATTTTTAGCGAATTTTCGCAAAAAATATAAGCTACCCAACCGCATATCCGGCAAAAAACAACCATCTGAATTTTTTACCTTTGTAAATAATGAACATGTCAGGCGGGAATGCCTTTCCGCTTGTGAAGTCCCTCCGGCGATGATATTCAACGAGTTGGCGGGAGCGCTGGAACAACACTGTTTTATGTAACCCCAGTAGCATTTCAGCGTAATAGTGTTCAATAATCCTGTAGTAATGAAAACGAAATCCTGGAAACTGTACCCCCTGCCGCTGCTCCTGGCCCTGATGGCCCTGAGCATATCCCCCTCCCGGGCGGAAACAGGGTATGACGAAGAACTCATTTTGGAGCGGCTCGAACAGATCGAGAACCCGCTCTTTGACCTCCAATACAATAATATAGTCCGCGGCTACCTCAAGGGCTATTTGCAGCGCAACCGCCGCAGCGCCGAGCTGATCGTCGGGCGTTCTGTCCTTTACTTTCCCATCATGGAGGACTACCTCGAGCAATGGGATATGCCGGATAAGCTCAAATACCTGCCGGTCGTAGAGTCTGCGCTCAACCCCCACGCTATTTCTCCGGTGGGCGCGAGCGGGCTGTGGCAATTCATGCCCGGCACAGCTACCGACCACGGGCTGAAGATCAACGACTACATCGACGAGCGCCTGGACCCCCACAAATCAACCGAAGCGGCTCTGGGATACCTCAAGCGGGAATACGAGAAGTATGGCTCCTGGGCACTGGCGCTGGCTGCCTACAACGGCGGCTCCGGGCGGGTAAGCCGCGCCATCAAGCGGGGGCGGAGCAAAAACTTCTGGCGCATACGCCGTTACATGCCGCGGGAAACGCGCAATTACGTTCCCGCCTACATTGCCGCTACCTACCTGATGGAATACCATCAGGACCATAATATAGAGCCGGCTTATCCGGGGCTGGAGCTGCAAATTACAGAAGCCATTAAGCTCTACGATGTGATCAGTTTTTACCGCATCGCTCAACTGACCGGGCTTAGGGTGGACGTTATCAAAGCGCTCAACCCTGCCTATAAACGGGACCTCATACCGGCCGATACCCGCGGGAATTATCTCATCTTGCCCAAACGGGTGATGCCGGCCATCCGTGATTATCTGGAGGCCAAACGCCCTGACCACCTGGCCGACCACTTTTTCCGGGATGAAATGGTGGAAGCGCTGCCGGCCGGCAATGAAAACTATAGCCACAGTCTGTACTTTGTACAGGAAGGTGAGCAGCTGGCTGATATCGCTGGTCGGCTAAAATGCTCCGTACACCAGTTGCAGGCCTGGAACCCCGGCCGCACCGACTCCATCTACGCCGGCCTGGAGCTCACTGTCTATTTCCCGAAACAGCTGCGCCGTTTCCAGCCGATGAAGCCCATGAAAAACCTTTCCACACTGCCTGCGTTACCTCTGCCGGAAGCCACATCCCCGTTGCATCCGCTGGAGAGCCGTTGGCCCCGGCGCATCGTGGCCTATCACGCTATCAACGAAAAGCAGCGGCTGCAGGAGTTTTCTATCCGGCGCCCGCAGTATTTTTTGCCGGACTTACTGGAGCTCAATGAGCTGGAGCCGGAAGATAAACTGCGCCCCGGCGACATGATCAAGGTTTATTATCCGCAGCCTATGCGGGCAATACGGCGCTAATGTGTAATGCCGCTTTACGAAAAAAAAAGAATGGCCGGCTCCACTGCTGAGGTGAAGCCGGCCTTATGCGTTCGGGGATGGAATGTCTGGGCACTTAGGGAGGCACGGTTTGGGTGGGTTGAGGCCTTCGGAGTGCAGAATGGTCGGAGCTGTAGTCAAAACGGCACATAAATCTGGTGTTTAATTTGGTATACGCCAAAAGTAGCCGATATTACTTCTGCTCCGATTGACAGATGTCAAAGGGATGGGATGAGCTTAATCACTGTGTTGCTCTGGCAAATTTTGCGGACCTTTGCGCCCGGGCATCACCTTTAACAGAGAAGCATCACGATCGATACATGCTGCCAGGTTTTAATATTCGGCGATTGAACTACCACCGCGTACCGTCTACTTTCATGAACGCGCGGGTGGCAGGTATGCTGTTGCTGGCAGATGTGGTCATCAGCCTTCTTGGTTTCATGATTATAGAGTCCTATTCTTTTATCGAGGCGCTCTACATGACCATGATCACCATCTCCACGGTAGGCTTCACGGAAGTACAGCCGCTTAGCTCCGCCGGCCAAATCTTTACCTCGCTCCTTATCGTGGCCAATATTGGTATCTTTGCCTACGTCCTGGCGGTATTTTCCTACTACGTCATTCAGGGCGAGGTTTTCAAGAACATGCATCTCAACATGATCAAGTCGTCTATCGAACAGCTCCATGATCACGTCATCCTCTGCGGCTTTGGCAAGTACGGGCGCGAGATATCGCACCACTTCAGCCAACACGGTATCCCCTTTGTGGTACTGGAGCTCGACCCGGAAAAGGTGGAACAAATACAGAAAAGCGAAGATAAAATCCTGTACCTGGCAGAAGATGCCACCCACGATGAAGTACTGCTCAGGGCGGGCATCAAACGAGCCAATGCCCTGATATCCGCCCTGCCGGATGATTCTGATAATGTGTTTGCGGTACTGACTGCCAGGCAGCTCAACCCCAAGCTCAACATCATCAGCCGGGCCAAAGAGCTGCGGTCCCAGAAAAAGCTGCTGATGGCCGGGGCGGATCACGTGGTCATGCCGGAGCAAATCGGCGGCTTCTACATGGCCACTTTGGTCAGTAAGCCGGGCGCTGTGGAGTTCTTTTCCTTTATCACCAATGAGTACCGCTCTGATATTGGTTTTGAGGAAGTTACCTACGAAGATATGCCCGAGTACTGCCGCAATAACTCTCTGCGCGACCTTAACATCCGGGAGCAGACCGGCGCTAATATCATCGGCTACAAATCACCAGACAGCACTTACCATGTCAACCCGCCACCGGATACCGTGCTGAGCCCGGGAGCCAGCTTCATTCTGCTCGGGAGCAATGAGCAACTGGAGAAACTGCGATCCTATCTGGCGGATTATCCAAACCCGAAAAAAGACCGCTAGAGCCAGGTAAATCCAAAGCCAAGGGTTCATCATTTTCTGAAAAAGCCCACACTCCCTCCAACCCAGTCTTTGTCGCGGTTGTACCGTACGCCGACCATCAGCCCCTTGCTCAGGCGGGCCAGGTTGTTGACGAGGATGGGGCGCGGAGTACCCTGCTCCCACAGCATCAGCATGCGGATTTCGCAT
>CAJXXJ010000168.1 GCA_913062745.1 uncultured Phaeodactylibacter sp. | reverse complement strand
TGGAACGGGTGGGATTGTCGGCCGAAGACGACAGTACATCCTGTCCACCCGTCGCAGCGCTGTACTCATTGTCGACGATCACCAGCAGTTGGTCGTTTTCGTTGAAGACGGCGTTACCTACACCGCTGGTGAGGCCGTTGTGCCAGAATCCGCCGTCGCCCATGAATGCGATCGCTCGCTTGTCGGATTGGGCGCCGTTGAGTGCAGAGGCAGCCGCCGAACCGAGTCCATACCCCATCGTGGTGGCACCGATATTGAATGGTGCGTTGATGGAGAACAGGTGGCAGCCGATGTCTGCGCTCACGTAGTGCTCGCCGACTTCACGCTGTGCGAGCGTCAGAGCGGAGAAGATCGGACGCTCGGGGCAACCCGTGCAGAACCCTGGCGGTCGCCCTTGGACCAGATCAGGTGCGATGCGCGGCGCGAAAGGGCTGCGCGGATCGTCGTGCGGGAGCGTGACGACAGGTTCGTCGCCGAGCAGGTCAGGTCGGTACTTCTGAAGGAAGGCATGCACGCCCTTGGTGACGGCGGCGGGCGTGTATTCACCGGCGACAGGAAGAAGATCCTTACCGTGCAAGGTGACAGTTGCGCCATTCCTGCGCAAGATCGTTTGGATGTTTTGCTCGATGAAGTCCGGCTGCCCCTCCTCCACCAGGAGTACAGCCCGCTTGTCGGAGCAGAAGGCCACGACCTCCTCGTCGATGACCGGATAGCCGGTATAGGCCGGATCCAGCGAGGCAGAAGCCGGAAGTACAGGCTGTGCCCAGCCATCGTAGTTGGGCGGAAAAATCAGTTTAGAAAAATCTGGTTTTTCAATGCTGATATACTGTGTACGTTCGGCAAGCAGCCCATCACTGTTGTGCGCGCTCCAGTGGCGCTCAATGACGGCCATTGCGTCGGAAACAAATTCAAAGTTGGACAGCTTGATTTCGAAGCCCTGCTGAGACGGCGCCTGTGCCTTCAGTTGCAGCTCGTCTCCGGCATTTAAGCCCGGGGAGACAAAGGTGTGCGATAAGCGGCGCTCGCTCAGCCGCTCTACAAGGCGGCCATTAATATGTATGCTGAATTGAACATCCTCAAAAGGGGAGCCCCCAATATAACCCCAATCAAACAAGAGAAACCCTTCGGCTGGAAGGACAATCCGGTAGGATGCCTTGCTTCCGGGCACCATGATGATTGAAGCATTATTAGCCCCTTCAACTAATACTGAATTGGGAGCTCCGGTGACATCTACCCCACCGTCACCATAAGTTTGGGCCTCCTCCCAGCGGGAGAGGGCGAAGTATTCATTCCAGCCCTGCGGGGTACAGTTCAGGGCGTAATACGTATCTTGATAATCCAGGGAATAGGGCGCAGCCAGGTTGGAGGCAGACAGCACAGCCGGAGGGATATCCTCCGTGCGCTGACAGCTCACGCTGCTGTGGGGGGCATCGATACGGAACGGCAGCTCCGTTTGTGCTACTCCAATATGAGCACACAACCACAGACCGATCAGTATGTGATAATATTTGGGGGTTTTAGCGATCATGCTATACGGGTTTCCGTTAACAAATACGGCTTGCACAAGCGAAAAGGCAAGCAATTCCGGACTTAAAACAGTGGAAACGAATTTGTTGAAGGAAACGGGACTGCCGGGTAGGATACAGGCAGTGGCAATGATTGCATGATGCAAACAGGGAAGACCTGATTAGCCATGGGATTATACAGTTTAAGGGATTAAATAATTTGTCGGCGAAATGTAGTCTTTGGGTAAAGTGTGTTTTGTGTTTTTTGCATTTCGCTTACAGCAAAGATATAATATTACCTCATTCAATCCATACCAAATTTAAGGTATTTTAAAGATTGATAAAAAAATAATGTGTTCGGGCTTGTTTTTCAGCTTCCAGTTAGTTTCTGAGGCTTTTTTAAATGCGCTTTTTGTGCTATATTTAAGGCTGTTAGCTTTGTAATTGTATGGTTAAATGACTTTTAAACCCCATTTAAGTATGAAAAACGTGTTCATCTTACTATGCGCTATGGCTACCTGCGCCTCCTCCTGCCTTTTTATCGAAGTGGAAACAGCACCCAACACAGCCTCAATAGAACCCCCTCCGGGCTCGGGAGATACCCTGCGGGAAGTGGTTCGCGAAGCGCCCGGCTTTTCCGGCATTTTGCCAATCGCTGATATGGATATCGATGCACAGGGCTGGGCCTGGCTGGGTTGGTATTCCGCTACGGACGAAAGCCCGAAAGGCCTTGCAGGTTTTCATCTTCAGGATGAGACCTGGTTCTCCCGCGCCTTTCCGGCACCCTATGAGAACAGCCCGGCAGCAGAGGTTGAGGTGGCGGGGGACGGCCGCATTTTCTGCCGCCCTGATATTTCGGCAGACCAGCTCTTCGCTTTCACCCCGGCGGGCTGGGAGACTTATGCATTCTCCGGCCTGATCGCCTTCGATGCCCATCGAAGCTCAGAGGAGCTGTGGGCACTCGATGCTGATGGGCTTCACCTCGTCAAAGATGGAGCCACAACCCTTTTTAATTGGGAAAATTTGCCTTCGGATACCAGCATCCTCACCCTGTCTGCCATACCCGGCGGCGGCGTATGGGCTCTTACGGCGGATAATGCATTGATCCGTTACGATGGTGCCGGCTGGGAAAGCTTTAAGCTGCCAATGGCAAGCAATGACTTTGAAGAGCCGGATATAGCCGCTGCACCAGATGGATCAGTATACCTGTATGATGTCCCGGCCTTTGCACGGTTTGGCGCTGACGGCGCCCTGCTGAATGACTTCAGCGGCGATATGCTGGAGGAAGGCTGGTTATTCAATAATATACACGCGCTTCCGCAAACCAGCAATTTGGTTTTGGGAGGAGATCGGTTTTTTGTGCACTACGATCAGCAGTCCGGAGCGTATACTTATTTTGACCTGGAGCGTGGTGCGCTCATTATGCTGGGCGACCGTTTCTACGTGGACGCCGATGAAGCAGGCACCATATACATCGCTGCCGGAGGAGTTATAGCTGCCCTGCCCGAATATCTGCGTTAAGCGGCGCAAAAGAAGCGGAAAACAGGACGATACTCCGCACATAATGGCAGAATCCGCTATATTTATACAACCCGGACCATGGTGTTCTTAAGATCACCATGATCCGGGCTGTACCGTTTCGAAAAACCAGACTATTACGATATGCCAGCACTCATCATGCCAGAACTGCTCGAAGCCCTGCAGTTTGCAGCCATTCATCATCAGTACGACCGCCGGGCAGGCTACAGCCGCCTGCCTTATATCAACCACCTGATCAAAGTGACCAACTGCCTGGCCAACCGCATCGGAGTACGAGACGAAGCCCTGCTGCTGGCCGCTGTGCTGCACGATGTTGTTGAAGATACAGACGTGACGGTAGAAGGCCTGGAGCGCCGCTTTGGGCGCGAGGTGGCCGATATCGTAGCGGAGCTGACCGATGACATGAGCCTGCCCTACGAAGAGCGCAAACGGCTGCAGGTGGAGCGGGCAGCACAGCTGAGCCCGAAGGCCAGGATTATCCGCCTCGCAGACAAGGCTTCCAACCTTAGGGACCTCTTTAATTACCCGATTGAATGGAGCCTGGAAAAAAAAGAAGCCTATCTGCAGAACTCCGAGCAGGTAGCAGAGCGTATTAAAGGAGACAATCCGAAGCTCGACGCCTGGTTTGACGAAACAGCGGCCTGGGCCCGGCAACAACTCCAAGCACAACAACCCGCATCCTGATTACCCATGCTACAAGACCATCCCGATATCGAAAACATGCTGCAGCAGGTGGAAACTATTGCCCGTCATGCTAAAGACCGTGAGCGCGAATACGCTGAACGCCTCGCTCGCGTCCACCCTGAATTGCAGCAGTCCGCCCGCAACCTGATCCATTACCGCACATTACGCGAGTACGATATCCGCGGTTTGCAAAAGCAGCTCGGAGACATGGGCCTTTCCCGCCTGGCTAAAGCCGAAGCCCACACCATGGCTGCACTGTCGGTCACGGCCACCATACTCAGGGCTATAATGCTGGGTGAGTTTATCGAAAAAGAACACATTTCCCTCACCATCGCGCGGGCTCATGAAATCGTGCGTACCCATACCCGGAAGTTGCTCGGCTACCGTACCGAAGGCCGTCGTACCCGCATCATGGTAACCCTGCCGGGCGAAGCGGCAGACAACTACCAGCTGGTGCACGATATGGTGAAGCGGGGCATGAACTGTGCCCGTATCAACTGTGCACACGATGGCCCGGAAGTCTGGAAGAAAATGATTGCCCATGTTCGGCAGGCTTCCGAAGCCCTTGGTGTCCACTGCCAGGTCGCTATGGACCTGGGCGGCCCGAAAATCCGTACCGGCGAGCTAAAACCAGGCCCTAAAGTACGCCGCTACAAACCACAGAAAGACCGCTTCGGCCGGGTGGTGCACCCCGCTGAGGTATGGATAGGGCCCGCACCACACCCGACCCGGGAGCTGCTGCATTTGCCGGTTTCTTCCGTCGACCTGAAAACGCTCAGCCCGGGCGATACGCTGTACTGCCGTGACACCCGGCATAAGAAGCGGGAATTTTCCATCACGGAAGCAGAGGCAGACGGCTGTGTGGCAGAAGTGTACCGCACGGTGTATCTGCAGGAGGGCAGCCTGCTCTATACGGACAAAAAATTTAAATCCCGCCCGATGACGGTGGGCGTGCTTCCGGCAGCAGAAGAGCCCATTCAGCTGGTAGGCGGGGATACCCTTCGCATTCACCGCTCTTCGGAACTGGGGGAGCCGGCACAATTTGATGAGGAGGGGCAGCTCTTGCAGCCTGCCCACATTAGCTGCACTTCAGAGGAAGTGTTCGAGCAGGTGAAGCAGGGAGAGCCCATTTTGTTTGATGACGGGCAAATCGAAGGTGTTATCCGTGAAGTCAACCGCGAAGAACTCATCGTAGATATCGTCCGCACCAAAGAGGGCGGTGGCAAACTGCGGTCAGACAAGGGCATTAATTTTCCGGAGAGCCAGCTGAGCATCCGCGGGCTGACGATAAAAGACCGCCGGGACCTGCCCTTCGTAGCCGAGCATGCCGATGTGGTTAACCTCTCTTTTGTCAATTCCGCTAAAGACGTGCGGGAGCTGATCGATGAACTGCAGGCGCTGGAAGCCACCGGAAATATCGGCGTTATCCTGAAAATAGAAACGCAGTCCGGCTTCAACAACATCGTCGATATCCTGCTTGAAGCTATGAGGGTTTACCCGGTAGGCGTAATGATCGCCCGGGGCGACCTGGCCATCGAAGTGGGCTGGGAAAACATCGGCCGGGTGCAGGAAGAGCTGCTCTCGTTTTGCCAGGCAGCTCATGTGCCGGATATCTGGGCGACTCAGGTGCTGGAAAACCTGGCGAAAAAGGGCATTCCCTCCCGGGCAGAAATAACGGACGCAGCTATGGCACAGCGTGCCGAATGCGTCATGCTCAACAAAGGGGACTACATCCTGCAGGCCATACAACTGCTGGACTCTATCCTGCGGGGTATGGGGCCTTATCAGGAAAAGAATGCGCCAATGCGGCCGGCCCTGGAATCGGCGAGCCGGAAGTAGGAGGAAAGGGCAGGGTACCAGGCGTTCCCTGCCTTCGTCTTTATTCCAACTTAATCCGGCAAAGCCCCGGGTTTGCGGCGCATCACCGGCACATCCTTTACGACCATCTGCAGCGTAGTGTTTTTGATGCGTTCCTCCAGCAGGATAATCTTGCCGCGGCGCAGGCTGTCCAGGATGTCCTTTTTGAAGTGGCGGATGGTGATGAGCTCCAGGCCCCGGTCTATCGTTACCTTGTATTGTTCCTGCACACGCTCGGCAAACTGGTCTACCTTGTCATCAATATCGTTTACGGACAGGCTGAAGCTAATGGCAGAATTCTGCATCATATTTACCTGTATGCGCAGCTCGGCAATGATGTTGAAAAGCTCCCGGATGTGCTGTTCCGCTACAAAAGAGAAGTCTCGCGTGCTAATATTCAGCAGTGCCTGATCCCCTTCAATAGCCACCATAGGCGGGTAGTTGTCTTCCACCTCATCCGAAATGTAGGTGCCGGCCCCATCGGGGTTGATGAACGACTTGACGAGCAGCGGGATGCTTTTGTTTTGCAGCGGTTTGATGGTCTTCGGGTGGATGACCTTTGCACCGTAGTAGGTCATCTCAATAGCCTCCCGGTAAGACAGCCGGTCGAGCTTGGTCACGTTTTCAAAAACGCGCGGGTCGGCCGTCAGTACGCCGGGTACATCTTTCCAGATGGTCATATCTTCCGCGTCCAGGCAAAAAGAGAAAATTGCTGCCGTGTAATCCGATCCTTCCCGGCCAAGCGTGGTGGTAAAGTTTTCGCTGGTGCTGCCAATAAATCCCTGAGTGAGCACAAAGCCGCCCTTTTCGAGCATCGGTTTAGCCGTTTGCAGGGCGCGGTGCTGCGTTTCTTCCCACTGCACCCAGCCTTCGCGGTAAATGTTGTCGGTCAGGATGATATCCCGGGCATCGAGCCATTGGGTGGGCAGGCCAGCGTGGGCCAGGTAAGCGCTGACGATTTTGGAGGAAACAATTTCGCCCACAGAAACGATCTGATCGTACATGTAGTCGTAGTTCTCATAAGGCTCTTCCTCCAGCACCCATTCCACCTCTACAAACGCATCGTTCACCGAAACAATGGTCTCCTGCGCCTGATCTCCGAACAGCTCCCCAATGATCTCGTAGTGCTGCTGCTTAATCTCGTTGAGCACGTCAAAGGCTTTGCCGTCCTGCGCGGCGTGAGAAGCCGCCACGACTTCCAGCGCATTAGTGGTTTTTCCCATGGCAGAGACAACAATAAGCAACTGCTCATCGGCGTAGCGCTTGAGGATTTCGGTTACGTTGCGGACAGCATCGGCATTTTTCAGGGATGCTCCGCCAAATTTGAAGACTCGGATTGGCCGCTTCATGATTTTCGTTTTGGACCCGTAAAATATAGCCCGCGAAGGTAAGAAAAAAGTAAATTAAGCGCTCACCAAGCTTTCCATCCAATGGCAGAGACTACTGAGAAGGAAAAAATGCTGAGCGGAGCGCTTTACAATCCACTTGACCCCCTGCTCCAAAGGGAGCGGCAGCAGGCGCGCGAGCTTTTTCAGGCGTTTAACCGAAGCCCGGAGTCAAATGTTGAACTCCGCAAGCGCTTATTGCAGCAGCTGTTGCCCAACGCTGCGCCAGACATTTGGATTGAGCCTCCGTTTTTCTGCGATTACGGCTACAACCTGTACGCCGGTGAACGGGTGTTTTTCAATTTCGATTGCGTCATTTTGGACGTGGCGCCGGTTCGCCTCGGCAGCCGGATTATGTGCGGGCCAAAGGTACAGCTCTACACGGCCACCCACCCACTGCAAGCCAAAGCGCGCAGCAACGGCACAGAATTTGCAAAACCGATCCGGATCGGAGACGATGTGTGGCTGGGCGGAGGCGTGATCGTCTGCCCGGGCGTCACCATAGGCGACCGAAGCGTCATTGGGGCCGG
>CAJXXJ010000167.1 GCA_913062745.1 uncultured Phaeodactylibacter sp. | reverse complement strand
CGGACTGGACCGTAGGCCACGTACACATTGGTACGCTGGGCTGGAACGGCTTCCTCACCTTTGGTGTGCTGTACTGGCTGATTCCACAGATGTTCCGCACCAAACTGTACTCTACCAAGCTGGCAAACGCCCACTTCTGGATTGGTACCCTCGGTATCCTGTTCTACGCTGTCCCGCTGTACTGGGCCGGCTGGACACAGTCTCTGATGTGGAAGCAGTTCACTCCGGACGGGTTCCTGCAGTACGGTAACTTCCTGGAAACTGTAACTCAGATCATCCCGATGTACGCACTGCGCGCACTCGGCGGCACGCTCTACGTAGCAGGTTACTTTGTGATGGTGTACAATATCATCAAGACGATTAAAGCCGGTTCTTTCCAGGCTTACGAAACGGCAGAAGCTCCGGCACGCGTAGCTACCGCCGGCGCCCACAAGGGAGAGCACTGGCACCGCTGGATCGAGCGCCGCCCGGTACAACTGCTGATCGGCTCTACTATTGCGATCCTCATCGGCGGTATGGTGGAAGTTTTCCCCATGATTATGATTGGCGATCAGGTGCCGAAGATCGAATCTGTGAAGCCTTATACTGCACTCGAGCTGCAGGGCCGCGATATCTATATCCGGGAAGGTTGTATCAGCTGCCACACGCAGATGGTGCGCCCGTTCCGCTCCGAGACAGAACGCTACGGCGAATACTCCAAGTCTGGCGAGTTCATCTACGACCGCCCGTTCCTGTGGGGCTCCAAGCGTACGGGTCCGGACCTGCACCGCCTGGGCAACAAATACCCGGACAGCTGGCACTACAACCACATGCTCGACCCGCAGAGTATGTCGCCGGGCTCTATCATGCCGGAGTACCCCTGGCTGATAGAAGATGACCTCGACAACAGCCTGCTGCCTGCTAAGATAAGCGTACTGCGCACCCTCGGTACTCCGTATCCGGAAGGCTACGAAGAAGAGTCTGTTGCGGATGCAGAGGCACAGGCAGCCGGGATTGCTGAAAGCCTGCGCAAGGACGGCATCGAGGGCGAAAACCTTGAGGATAAGGAAATCGTAGCCCTCATCGCTTACCTGCAGCGCCTGGGTACAGACATTAAGCCAAAGCCGCAAGCCGGTAACTAAAAGAACAGACAGCGGCCGGCCTGAACGGGCCGGCCCTGCTTCATAAAAGATAACAACCATGTTCAAATACATTCTCGAAGGAGCTGGCAATATCAACTGGATGGCAATCGCTGCGCTGCTGACCTTCATGGTCATCTTTATCACAAGCGCTGTGATGGCTTTCCGAAGCAATGCCGGCTACCTGGACAAAATGGCGCACATGCCGCTGGAAGATTCCACTCATCCTCTAACCGCAGAAAATGATCGACATGAGAAATAAAACACTGAAAACCCTCAGCATGACGCTGCCATTGCTCTTGCTCTCCGTAGTAGCGCAAGCCGCAGATGCAGCCGCGGAAAGCGGAGGGGACAATCCGTATTTTTACGACAACTTCCTGGCCTGGTCATTGGCTGCTCTTGCTGGTACGGTGATCGTCGCGGCGATTTTCGCCCTGTTCCACCTGCTGAATACGATGGTGAAGGTCAATCAGATCCGCATCTATCAGGAGATGGGCATCGATGCTTATCAGGATGCAGTAGAGAAGCAGAAGGAGCCGTTCTGGGACCGCATGTACAAAAAGTGGACCGACGCTGTACCGGTGGAAAAAGAGCAGGACGTTATGCTCGACCACGACTACGACGGTATCCGCGAGTTGGACAACAGCCTTCCGCCCTGGTGGGTGGCGATGTTCTACATGACGATCGCCTTTGCCGTAGTGTACCTGGGCTATTTCCACTTCTCCGGTGCTGGTATGAGCTCAGCCGAAGAGTACGAGATGGAAATGGAAAGAGCAGAAAAAGCAGTAGCGGCCTACCTGGCTACGCAGGCTAACCTGATTGACGAGACCAACGTCACCCTGCTGACGGATGAGGCGGCGATTGCCAGCGGGCAGACTATTTTCAACAATAACTGTGCAGCTTGCCACGGCATGCTGGGAGAGGGTGGTGTAGGCCCTAACCTTACAGATCCGTACTGGATCCACGGCGGCGATATCAAGGACGTCTTCAAGACGGTCAAATACGGTGTGCCGGAAAAAGGGATGATTGCCTGGAAAGCACAGCTGAGCGCAGCTGACATGCACAAGGTATCCAGCTATATTATGACCCTGCACGGTACCGACCCGCCCAATGCAAAAGAACCACAGGGCGACCTCTACGAACCACAGGCAGATAACGGCGCGGAAGCTCCCGCTGACAGCACTGCCGTGGAAGTGGACGAGGAAGCACTGGGCATGAATAAATAGTAAACAGGCAGATTTGCAGTGAGGGGGGGCTTTGATGAGCTCCCCTCCCTTACCCAACCCACTCAAACCCGACACCCAGCGCCCTTTTACCAGAATGCTAATTTGTCCAAACCATGAATGCAACCGAGCCAATAAAAGACAATGAAACCTACCGCGACAAAATTGCCACGGTAGATGATAGCGGGAAGCGGGTATGGATTTATCCGAAAAAGCCGAGTGGGCGCTTCACCAATGCCCGGACGTATGTAAGCTGGGTACTGCTGGCGTTTTTATTCGGCGCACCGTTCATCAAAATCGGCGGCGAGCCATTGCTGCTGTTTAATATCCTGGAGCGCAAATTCGTACTCTTCGGGCTGGTGTTTACCACGCAGGACTTTCACCTGCTGGTGCTGGCGATGCTGACCGGCATCATCTTTATTATCCTGTTTACCGTTGTTTGGGGCCGCCTTTTCTGCGGCTGGGTTTGCCCGCAGACCATTTTCATGGAAATGGTCTTCCGGCGGATCGAGTACGCCATAGAAGGCGATGCTAACGCCCAGAAGCGCCTTAATAAGGCACCGTGGACCACCCAAAAAATCATCAAAAAAGCGGGCAAACAGATCATATTCTTTGCCATCGCGGTACTCGTGGCCAATACCTTCCTGGCCTACATTATAGGTGTGGAAGAGGTCATCGAGATTGCCACGGAGCCGGTTACCCAAAACCTCAAAGGCTTCATCGCGATGATTCTGTTCTCCGCAGCTTTCTACTTCGTATTTGCTTACCTGCGCGAACAGGTATGTGTGACGATCTGCCCCTACGGTCGCCTGCAGGGCGTGATGCTGGACCAGAATTCCATCGTCGTAGCCTATGATTTCGAGCGGGGTGAGCCGAGAGGTAAAATGAAGAAAAACCGTAAGAAAAAAGCGGCCGGCAGCAGTGCTGCAGCGAATAAAGCCACCGGCAACAACCCGGTAGCCCAAATGCAGGCCGACATCAGCGGCGCTGCTACGATGGCACCCGCAGCTGATTGCAATGGCGCAACGCAGGCCGGTGAAAGCCCAACGGAAACCATGAAGCGCACTTTAGGCGACTGCATCGACTGCGGCCTTTGCGTGCAGGTTTGCCCGACGGGCATCGATATCCGGGACGGCACGCAGCTCGAGTGTGTGAACTGCACCGCCTGCATGGATGCCTGTGATGAGGTCATGGATAAAATTGACCGCCCGCGTGGCCTGATCCGTTACGACAGTTATGAGGGAATCAAAACCGGCCGGCAGAAGCTGTTTACACCGCGTGTGATTGCTTACACGGCAGTGTTAGCCGTGCTGATTGTAGTGAATATAGTATTGCTGTCCCTGCGTACCGATGTGGAGACGCTGCTGCTGCGCACGCCGGGCACTTTGTTCCAGCGCGTAGATGACACTTACATCAGTAACCTTTACAACTATCAGGTTATCAATAAAACACAGGAAGAGCTGGCCGTAGAATTCAAGCTGGTCGGCGATGTGCCCGGCCGGATCCGGCTGGTCGGCAACAGCCCGGTAGCCGGTAAGGATCAGGTGGCGGAAGGCGCCCTGTTTATTGACCTGGAAGAGGCCGCACTCGAAGACCGAAAGACTGAGGTGGTCGTAGAAGTATATTCCAACGGAGAGCTGATTGATGAGGTAAAGACCAACTTCCTTGGCCCCGTCAAATAAAGAGCAACAACATTTGAGTTTTGGTTAATGCAGCGAGGGGCGTATCAGACTGGTACTCCCCCTCTTTTAACCTTCACAATTCAATATATAGTCCAATAAGCCCAGCCATCACCGTTTTGGGGTTGGCGGGCTGCAAAACCGCAAAGTCATGAAAATTAATTGGGGAACCGGAATAGCGCTGTTCTTTAGCGTTTTTGTACTCTCACTGGTCTATCAGGTATACCGTACCACACAGTACGACCACAGCCTGGTATCCGATGATTACTACGCAGACGACTTGCGCTATCAGGAACACTACGACAAGCTGGCCAATGCACAGGCACTGGCCGTAGATCTCAAAATACAGTATAAGCGGAATAAAAACGAGGTGGAGATACATTTCCCGGAAGGCTTTGAACAGCTGGGCGGAAAAATCGTCTTCTTCTCCCCGGTCAACCACCGGCTGGACTTCCGCCTGCCTATTCAGCCTGACGCAGAAGGCGTACAGTATATCCCAACCGATCAACTGCCGGAAGGCAACTGGAAGCTTAAGGTAGACTGGACCGGAGACGGCAAGAAGTTTTACAAAGAACAAAGCGTAAGATTATAATATGGCTATCTGGACCGCCTTTACGATCGGATTGCTCGGCAGCCTGCACTGTGTAGGCATGTGCGGCCCGATTGCCCTGTCACTGCCCTATCAGGGGCAACAGCCCTGGCGGTCGGCAGCCAATGTACTGCTTTACAATCTTGGCAGGGTGATGACGTACACCCTGCTGGGCTCCGTCATTGGCATCGCGGGCCGGGGCTTTTTTCTGGCCGGAGCACAATCCTACATTTCAATCGGGCTTGGCGTTTTTTTGCTCATCGTCGCCTTGTTTTCCATTGATGTGGAAAGCCGGCTGTTGCGCATTCCTGCTATGCAGCGCCTCAACACCTGGGTGAAGGTCAAGCTGGGGCAATTGCTGAAAGGAGGCCGCAACCGCCTCTTCACCATCGGCATGCTCAATGGCTTGCTGCCCTGCGGGCTGGTGTACGTAGCCATAGTCGGTGCCGTAAGCACCGGCGTCATCTGGGAAAGCGCAGCTTATATGGCAGCCTTCGGGCTGGGCACGCTTCCCCTGATGCTGGCCACTGCTCTGGCCGGGCAGTTTATTACCCTAAAGTGGCGCACCCGGCTGCGCAAACTGCTGCCCGTTTTTCTGGTGGCTTTTGCACTGCTGTTCATCTTCCGCGGGCTCAATTTTGATGTGCCGATCGAATTCCGTTTCTGGGAGAACATGCAGAATGCGCCCATGTGCCATTAGCGGATACGTGCGCCTGTCGCTTACGCTAAAACGGCAGGCTATAAGCTGCGAATAAACCACGAAATCATGATAAAGACAGATATACTGATAGTCGGTGCCGGCCCGGTTGGGCTGTTCACCGTGTTTGAAGCAGGCCTGCTGAAATTGCACTGCCACATCGTTGACGCCCTACCGCAGCCGGGCGGCCAACTGGCAGAAATTTATCCGAAAAAACCCATCTACGATATCCCAGGCTTTGCCAGCGTCACCGCCGGGGAGCTGGTAGACAACCTCATGGAGCAAATTGCTCCGTTCAAGCCGGGCTTTACCCTGGGCGAACGGGCGGAAACCCTGGACCAGCAGGAAGACGGTTCCTTTATCGTTACCACCAACGAAGGGACCAAAATCCATGCGCCAGTCGTGGCAATCGCCGCTGGCCTGGGCAGCTTTGAGCCCCGTAAACCGCCTATCGAAAATATCGAGCAGTTTGAGCACAAAGGCGTGGAGTATATGGTCAAAGAGCCGGAGCATTTTCGCGGCAAGCGCATCGTCATCTCCGGCGGAGGGGACAGCGCACTCGACTGGACTATCCACCTGGCAGACATGGCCAGTGAGCTTACGCTCGTCCACCGGCGCAAAGGCTTCCGGGGCGCACCCGATAGTGTCGAAAAAGTGGAACGGCTCGCTGCTGAAGGCCGCATCAAACTGATCACTGAAGCTCAGGTGGTAGGCCTCCATGGCAACGGCAAATTGAACGAGGTGAAAATCCATCACAAAACAGAGGGAGACATCACCCGGGAGACCGACTTCTTCGTACCGCTGTTCGGGCTTACGCCCAAAATGGGCCCGCTGCAAAACTGGGGGCTCGATATAGATCCGAAAGACGGCATCAAAGTAGACACCTTCGATTACAGCACAAACGTGCCGGGCGTCTACGCTATCGGGGACATCAATACCTATCCCGGTAAGCTTAAGCTGATCCTCTGCGGCTTCCACGAAGCTACACTGATGTGCCAGTCGGCTTTTAAGCGTATCCACCCCGAGCAAAAACTTAGCCTGAAGTACACCACGGTCAACGGTGTACAAGGGTTTGATTCATGACCCAAAGTCATACACTACTCTAAAGGACTTGTGTCAATTCACTAATTGTGCCTGTATTCCCGCTCGGGGGTATGGGCACTTTTTTTGCCGGCAGGCAGCACTTTTTTCTATTTAAATACGGCACACTCTGCTGTTGCAACAGCCAGCAAACAAAAGCCCGAACCCCGGCAAAACCGGAGTTCGGGCCTTCAGGCGCCTTCAGGCAAGAATTAGCGGACGATCATCAGCCGCTTGCTTTCCCATTTGCCATCTGCCCAGACTTCTACCGTGTAGAGGCCTGCGGGCCAACCGGAAACATTAAGCTTCCGCTGAGTCTCGCCCGTACCCAGCTGCAGTTGCATCACGCCAGCTCCCATCGGGTTGCTGATGCGTACCATTGCAGACTGTTCTACCTCGCGGTTCAGGCGCAGCGTGACCTGCCCCTCAGTCGGGTTCGGGAATAACTCGAAGGAGGTAACACTCGGGGCTGAAAGCCCGGCAGGCAATCCGCCGGCCACACAGAAAAGCGAATTATCCTGTCCGTCAAAGTCGCCACCACTGGCAAGGACCTGACCGTTCTCATCAGTAAGCTCGTAGCTCCCCTGCCCAAACCGGCAGCACATGCCGTTGCCGGCGGAGTCGTACACACGCAGGGTGAAGCAGCCTGCCGGCAAACATACGGCTTCCTGCACCTGAGAGAAGCCACTCTGGCCATTATACGGGCCGCCGCTTCCATAGACGGTACCTGCTACATCCACGATATCCCAGCTGGTCTGTCCCGGGAACAGGTCAAAGTTGAGGGTCAGGGTAACTTCTTCGTCACAGCCTGTGCCACATGGTACACAAGCCGGGCCGCCGCAGTCCACGCCGGTTTCATCGCCGTTTTGGATGCCGTCGTCGCAAGTGGGGCAGGCCGGGCAGTCAGGGCCGCCGCAGTCTACGTCTTCCTCATCGCCGTTTTGGATGCCATCATCACAGGTCGGGCAGGCCGGGCAGTTGGAGCCGCCACAGTCCACGTCTTCTTCATCACCGTTTTGGATGCCGTCGTCGCAGCTGGGGCAAGCCGGGCAGTCAGAGCCACCGCAGTCTACGTCTTCCTCATCGCCGTTTTGGATGCCATCATCGCAGGTGGGGCA
>CAJXXJ010000166.1 GCA_913062745.1 uncultured Phaeodactylibacter sp. | reverse complement strand
AGGCCGGGCAGTTCTGCCTTTCCGCGTACGTCAAAGACGCGCCATTCGTAGGCCTGCTCAAATCGGCGCACGATATCCTGAATACAGCGCATCCCCTGATTGGGCGTGCCGTCGTACATGTCCAGAATGGCTAACTTTAATTGCTGCATAGTACTCTTTGGTCATTCGGCGGGAGCAGGAGAGGGCATGCTCTCCGGGCTGTGCCCGCCCGTTAATTTCCTAACAACAAAACACTTCAAGGCGTCCAAAGGATGCCGGTATTGCTGTTGGGCCAAAGATAGGGCTTTCGCCAAAAAGGCGGCTGCTCCGTTCCGAAATTTGCCGGGTGGACGGCCTTAAACAGTAGCCGTCTTCGGGCCTACTGCCTGCTTCATGAAGCTGCCCCAGCTCAGGTTGTCCTGCCCATCTACCTGCGCCTGTGCCCGCTCGATCGCGTAATTGGCAGAGGTCTCTACTACCCATTCGAAGTTCTCCTGTCCCACAGAGTGGTAGTCGGCATCCGGGGCCGGGTTGCAGAAGTCAATTGCGTAGGGCACGCCATCACGTACGGCCAGCTCTACGGTGTTGAAGTCGTAGCCGAGGGCCTGATTGATGCGCAGGACGTATTCCTCCAGCAGCTGATACATCTCATCGCTGATGTCAAAGTGCGCTGCGTACCGGAGGTGGTGCGGGTTACGCGGCTCGTAGTGCATGATTTTGACGTGCTTGCCGCCAATGCAGTAGCAGCGGAAGTAGCTCTCGAAGTCGATGGCTTCCTGCAGCATCATGACCAGTTGTCCTGTCTCGTTGTAGCTGCGGAAAAAGTCATCGGTACTATCCAGCTTATACACGTTTTTCCAGCCGCCGCCGGCGAAGGGCTTCATAAAAGCCGGAAAACCGACGTAGTTGAAAATGCCTTCCCAGTCGAGCGGGAAGCTGAGGTTGGAAAAAGAGTCGGCAGAGGTGTCGTCCGGGTGTTCTTTGGAAGGCAGCAGCACCGTTTTAGGCACGGGCACGCCGATTTTTTCCGCCAGGGTGTTGTTGAAGAATTTTTCATCAGCACTCCACCAGAAAGGGTTGTTGATGACTGCGGTGCCGCTTGCCGCTGCGTTCTTCAGGAATGCGCGGTAGAAAGGTACATCTTGGGAAATACGGTCGATGATGACGGCGTAACCGGAGTGTGCGGCCTGCACCACTTTGTCGATTTTGACCGGCTCTGCAGAGATGCCGTCCACGTTTTTGCTGTTGATGCGCTCGATCAGGGCTTGCGGGAAAGAGCGTTCTTGCCCGAAAAGGATGCCTATTTTTTTCATGAATGTGTGGTTTTGCTCGTTTGCGTTTTGGCTTTCGCCCGGGTTTTTAAATGAGTGAAAGATAGTGCGGGAACATTTCCCGCCACAGTGGCCAGTCGTGTTCCTGCCAGCCGCGCATATCCAGCCAGTGGTCAATCCCTTTTTGATTGAGCAGGTGGGAAAGCCGGCGGTTAGCGTCAAGGCAGATATCCCATTCCGAAGTGCCCAGCACGATGTTCATTTGCCAAAGGGCCGGGTTATTGTCGTTGGGCAGGAAGTCTACCGGGTTGTTAAAATACACATTATCGTCGTAATACCCATCGAGGAAGGGCTTTATGTCAAATGCACCGCTCATGCTGAAGAGGTGGCTGACGACCTGCGGGTGTTTGAACGCGAAATTAGCAGCATGGTAACCACCGAAGCTGACCCCGGAGATGGCTACTTTGCCAGCGCCGGTATTCCAGCGTACGCCGGCAACGATTTCCTCCAGCACCATTTGGTCGTACCACATGTGGTTGCGCACGCGGCCGGCCGGGTGGATGTCCTTGTTGTACCAGCTCCAGGCATCAATACTGTCAGGGCAGAAAATCTGCAGGAAGCCCCGCTCCAGGTACCATTCAGCGGTCTGTATCAACCCGAAGTCCTTCGCCTCGTAGTACCGCCCTTTGGTGCAGGGGAAGTGTACTACCGGGTAGCCCTGATGGCCATAGACCAGCATTTCTATATCTTTGCTCAGCGTTGGAGAGTACCATTTGTGATAAGACTCTTTCACAGGCATGCATTTTTCCGAAAACCTTCGGGTTTAAGTAATTGTATGCTTTACACTTAGCTACGGGGCGTTGCAAAAGTAGAAGCTTTTTACCAGATTTTAAATAATAAGCAGTTGATTTGCAGTCGCTTAAAACCAAGTGGCTGCAAGGCTGAATTTTGAATATGGCAACAATTGTGCGTTATACAGAATAATATTTGGTGTTCTTGGGCAAGCTGCTGCGTTAACAAATAACTTACATGAATTTTTTCAACATAGGACGGCCGGCAAAAAACAGCTTGCTGAGCCGCATTTTTTTTCCAAAAAGCTCCGGGCTGGAGCAGCACGTGCTGGAAAACGTACCGAGCAAAGCCCTGAAACGGCCCGTAAAGGTGCGCCTGCTTTTGCCGGAAGGCTACTGGGCGTCTTCTGCTGCATACCCCAGCTTATACCTGAACGACGGGCAGGACCTGGAGGCGCTTCAGTTGGAACAGGCCCTGGCCCGCTTATTCAGGCAGCGGCGGGTAGCCCCCTTTGTGCTGATCGCCATCCACGCGAATGAGCAGCGCATGCAGGAATACGGCACCGCCGGGCAGCCGGACTACAAAAAGCGGGGCAGCAAAGCCGCTGCCTACACTGAGTTTGTACAGCAGGAGCTCCTCCCGCTGCTGCACGCGCGCTACCGCTTACTGGACGATAGCCGTCAGCGCGCCGTAGCCGGCTTCTCGCTGGGCGGGCTGTCTGCCTTTGATATGGCCTGGAAACAGCCGGAATTGTTCAGCCGGGTCGGGGTGTTTTCGGGCTCGCTGTGGTGGCGGGACCAAGCATTTGACCCGGGCCAACCGGATGCCAACCGTATCGCTCACCGCATGGTGGAGCAGGGGCCGGCACGGGAAGGGCTGCAATTTTGGCTGCAGGCTGGCACCGATGACGAAAAGGCCGACCGCAATAACAACGGTATTATTGATGCCATAGACGATACGCTGGACCTGATCAAAGCGCTGGAGCAACAGGGCTACCGGCAGGGCAGGGATATCCGCTACCTGGAGGTCCGCGGCGGGCAGCACAACCCAAAGACCTGGGGCAAGGCCATGCCCGATTTTTTGCAGTGGGCTTTCCCCTCTGCTGATGGCGGGGCAACAAAAAAATAGCTTTGCCGTTCATTCCAAAACAAGCATAAGCGATTCGCGAAATCATACAGCAATGAAGCAAGCATTTTACACCCTCCTTCTGATCTTTCTGGCGCAGGCCGCCCGGGCACAGCACTTTACCGCCCCGCAGGCCAACCCGCGCGTGAAGGCTCACCAAAGTGCGAAAAAACCGGTGCAGCTTCAGCGGGATGCTGAACGGGAAATCCTGGCGCAGGGCCGTTTCCGCGACTGCGACCTGGAGAATGAAAACCGCACCTACATCACCGCCGGAGACTCCATTGCCCTTTTTCTGAATATCGATACCTCCGGGCTCGGCCTGTTGGCAGGAACCTACGAATGCCTGACCTGCGAAGACAACCCGATCGGGGAGACTTTCATTGATACTATGGAGAACCTGATCATCCTGGCTGATGAAGAACTGCAGGGGGCGAATCATACTTTCACCGTCGAATTCTGCAACGATAACGGATGTGCGGATATCTCCTTTCCGGTGACCGGCCGGCGTGCCCCGTTGCAAGTGGCCTTACCGCCGGTTCCGGTGCAGTCGGAGGAAGTGCTGGAGCTTACTGCTCCGGCCCGGAATTTGCCCGGCCCGCTGGCTTGTAATAAGATTACGGATATTCAGGAAGACTACGAAGGGCAGGATCAGCTGGCGTACTTTACCACTTATGACCGTCCGGACAGCAACTTCATATATGTGGCATCCCGCTACTCCGGCCGCGACCGTATACTGGTGACGGTTTGTGATTCTTTTGCAATCTGCGATGAGTATACCTATGAGTTCGTCGTGGCGCATGATACCCTGAAGATTGGCGGCCCGGGCGGAATCAACGCCTTCCTGGATGATTTCTCTTACGCCGGGCCGATCCCCCCTGCCGACCTTTGGCTGGATGAGGATGTCTACATCAATGACCATTACGCCCTCGATGCTCCGTCTATCGGGATGGCGACCTTCGACGGTATTAATTCTTTTGGGCGGCCTTACGGCAACACTCTTTTTAAGGACCGGCTTACGTCTACCTATCTCGACCTCAGCGACCTGAATGGCCCTATTTATCTTTCTTTTTGGCTGCAGCCGGTGGGCCTCGGGCACTGGCCGGAAGAGGAAGACCGTATTCTGCTGCAGTTCTTCACCGGCCAGGAAGAGCCCTGGGAAACCGTAGCGGAGTACAGCGTGCAGGAGCCACTGCTCGATACGGTGTCCGGCTCTGCAGACTTTTTCCGCTCGGTGGAAATACCCGGTTCTCTTGCCAACCTGCAGGCTTTTCAGTTCCGCTTTCTGTTTGAGAGCGATGGCAACGGTATTTATGATATCTGGAACCTCGACTACGTTTGGCTGGGCAACGACCCTGCCGTACAGGAAAGCAATATTACCGACGTGGCCATCAACCGGCCGCCATCCAAATTGCTGACGCCCTACAGCAGCATGCCGTGGCGTCACTTTGAGGGGCAAGAAGGCGCCTTTGTAAGGACAGACTACCTCACAAGCCTTTACAATCAGGATAACCTGCAGCCGCTGAACGCAGGCGCAGGCGACCTTGATATCGTGGAGCGGACTACCGGGGCTTTCATTGCCAATACCATATTGCTCGATGCCTGTTGCCGTACGATTTTCTCGGACAGCTCAATGGCGTTCGTGCAGGACTTCGCCTCCCTGAATACCATCGTACAGGGTATGTCGAGCGATGATTTTGACGGAGAAGAGCGGCTGGAGTTCGAGTCTGTCTATGTGCTTTCCGATGTAACCAATGAACAATCGGGCTCCGGGTACGAGGCTGTAGCCCGCAACAATCAGGTGAGTGGCGTGACGGTTTTTGATGATTATTTTGCCTATGATGACGGCTCGGCGGAGCTATCGTTCAACCTGCAGGAGCGCAATCAGGCAGCGGTCAGGTATACGGCTACCGTAGATGATACCCTGCAGGCAGTGCAGTTCCACTTCCCGCTTGGCAACTCGGCTGCCAATCAGAGTTTCGACCTGAAAATATGGATCGGAGAGCTCGTGGGAGAGCCGGAATTTCAGATGCGCGATGTGCGGCCCTTTTTCCCGAGCGAGGTAAGGGATACACTGCAGGCCTTTACTACCTACCCGCTCGTCGGTTCGGATGGGCTGCCGGAGCCGATTCTGATCCCAGCCGGGGATTTTTTCATTGGCTGGGAGCAGGTGTCCAACTGTGATTTTCTGGACTGCGTCCCGGTGGGCTACGACCGCAATTCGCCGGATGGGAAGCAGGCTATCTCCCTGAATATCAACGATGAAGGCTGGGAGCCTTTCCCGCAGAACTTCCCGGATGGCTCGCTTATGCTGCGGCCAGTAATGGGCGGTTCGGGAGCATTGCCGACTGCTGCCGAAGATGCGGCGCAGGCGGCAGATGCGCTGCGGCTGTATCCTAATCCGGCCCGCGATTGGCTGCAGATAGAGGCACCCGAAACGGTACAGCCGGAGCGCTGGCGTATGCGGCTGCTGAACAGCCTCGGGCAAGAGCTGTACGAAGGGGCCTGGCAGCCACAGCTCAATGTGCAGCCCTGGCAGCCGGGCTTTTACCTGATTGAGCTGTACGAGCCACAATCCCGGCAGCGGCGGGTAGGCCGTTTCCTGCTGGTACGCTAATTGCCGCCCTTTTGCTAACTTTGGGGCTTTACACTAAAAAACCGAACACCAATGGCACAGGACATTAAAGCTGATGAGCTAAAGCAAAAGCTGGATAATGAGGATAACTTCCTGCTGATCGATGTGCGGGAACCGCACGAGCATGAAGATTTCAACGTAGGAGGAGAACTGATTCCTCTGGGCACGCTGCCCAACCGCCTTAATGATTTCGCCAGCCGCAAGGAGGACGAAGTGGTGGTGTACTGCCGTTCCGGGCAGCGCAGCGGCGTAGCTAAGGAGCTGATGGAGCGTCAGGGCTTCAAGAACGTCCGCAACCTCCTGGGAGGCATGCTGGACTATACCGACCGCTACGGGCGCTAGGGTGCCCGTTAGTAAGCAGAGCGGATTACAATAAAATAACTATTCCGGGGGATAAGTCCGTAAAGGGGGCTCCTCCGGTTATTTTCTTTCCACGTAGGCTTCCACGCCTTCCCGTTTCAGTTTCTGGCTGACTTCCCGGGCTTCTTCGTAGGTTGGGAAGTGGTCCACCAGAGCTACTGCGAAGGCACCGCGGTCAAACAGCTCCACGCTCGCATCATCGTAGCCCATTCGCTTCAGGCGGCGCACCATCGTCTCGGCGTTAGACCGTATGCGGAAGGTGCCGGCAAGTACCATGTAGTCCCCGGTGCTTACCGATGCATAGTCCTCGCGCGGCGGGCTGGCGGTTACCCGTTCTTCGCCGTAGTCATTCTGGCTGTTTCCATAATCTCTTCCGCTTTCGGAGCTGCCTTTGTCGCGGTAGCTGTCTTCGCCATCCCAGTCCTCGCCGTAGGCATCATCCTCCTTAGCGGGGCCGGCATCTGTAACATAGCCCTCTTCACGGGCATTGGCAATAGCGGCGCTGTCTTCATCGTAAAAAGCGCTTTCGTCATCTTCGTAATCAGAAGTGCCAAAGCCCTCTTCCTCCTGAGCAGGCGCTTCCACTGCAGGAGGCTCCTCTGCTTCGGGGCCGCCCAGCAGGTTCGTGGTCATATAAATCAAATACACAAGTGCTGCCACACAAACAGCAACAATAGCAATGGTTACGTAGTCGAGTCTTGACATAGTTGTTGTAGGGTTTACCGGGTCAAGATAGGAAAAAAATCAAATCTATGTTGGTGCACATCCGGCCGGGAAAAGCTGTTCAACTACCTAAACACTCAAAAAACTATGTTGGACTGGAGTCAGATTATAGAGCAAGCCTGGACCCTTTTGGATATTTTTATCGCTATGATTCTCGGTGGCCTGATTGGTTTTGAGCGGGAACAGAGCGATAAGCCGGCGGGCCTGCGCACCCATATGCTGATTGCCGGCTCGGCTTGTCTTTTTGTTTATCTCGGTATCTATATCAGCGAGGACATGACCTTCAAGACTCCGGATAAAGCGCTGGGGATTGACCCCACGCGTATCCTGCACGCGATTATCGTTGGTATCAGCTTCATCGGCGGCGGCACCATATTGAAAAGCCAGGAAGACGATACCATCCGTTTTCTGACGACGGCAGCTACGGTGCTGGCCTCCGGTGGCATCGGCATTGCAGTCAGCCTGAAGCTCTATGTAGTAGCTGTCGGCCTGACTGTGCTCACTCTTTTCATCAGCTATGCGCTCAACAAAGTCACTTAGTGCGCTTGCGGACTACCACGGTTTCCCATCCATCGTAAGTGCCTCCGGCTGCTTCCGTCAGCTGCACGAGTTCCCAGGTGAGCTCATGTATCTGTGGTGCCTGTATGCTATCGCTACGGACGTAGTGCAGCATGTAGTCGCCATCTTCCGAAGGCGACTCCGGAGCATCAAC
>CAJXXJ010000165.1 GCA_913062745.1 uncultured Phaeodactylibacter sp. | reverse complement strand
TACTCGTGCGTCGGGTTTGTGCCTTACGCCCAAACCTCTCCGTTCCGAGTATAACAGGAGACGGGTTGATGCTATTTGCTTGCTCCCACTTCCCGTTGCAGGAGCTGCTCCAGAAACTCCTCGGTGCTCGGTACACTGCCGTTGAGCAGTTCTTCTTCCGGTTCCACAGCAGGCTGCACTTCCTTCACGCGCAGCTTCGGATTGACATATTCGTAATCCGCTTCGTCGTACTCGTAGATGGACCAGCGGCCCCATTTGTACTCCAGCGCAGTCAGGCTTTCCACCCAGTCGCCGGAGTTGAGGTACGTCACTTTCTGCCCGTTTACTTCCTGGCTGCGCATCTGTGCGCGGTGGATGTGCCCGCAGACCACGAAGTCGTAGCCCTGCTCTGCTGCCAGGTTAATGGCGGTATCCTCGAAGTCGCCGATAAACTTGATCGCTTCCTTCACCGAGGATTTAACTTTTTTGGCAAAAGACATGCGGGGTTTGCCCATCGCCATGCGCATGCGGTTGATGAAGCGGTTGAGCAGGATGAGCCAGTCGTAGCCCTTGCCACCCAGCTTGGAAATGAACGGAGAGTACTGAATGAAGACATCGAATACGTCGCCGTGGAAAATCCAGTACGTTTTGTCTTTCAGTTTGAGCAGCAGCTTATCGCGCAGGTGGATATTGCCGGTGGAAAAATCAGAGTAGCGGCGCAGCGCGTCATCGTGATTGCCGGTGATGTAGTAGACCTTGGTGCCTTTGGAGGCCATTTTCAGGATGCGCTGAAGCACCTGTATGTGTTCCTTCGGAAAGTAGCGCTTTCTAAACTGCCACATATCGATGAAGTCACCGTTGAGGATGAGCGTCTCTGTTTTGATGCTCTTCAGGTAGTTGAGCAATTCTTTGGCGTGGCAGCCGTAAGTTCCGAGGTGGACGTCAGAAATGATGACGATGTCAAGTTCCCGCTTCATATTCATTTAAGTGGTGCTCCTTTATGGACGTATTGCTTTATTAGGCACAATAATCCGGCTTAAATGTAAATTGTATGTAAAACGGGAATTATATATAAATTAAAAAGGCAAAGCGAATGTACCGCTTTGCCTTTTTTTCGATCCTGTGGGGGCAAGCCAAACTTACTCCTGTACAGGTTTCAGAATGCGCTGAAACAAGATATTCCGGTTGGTATCCGCTGCCAGGACTACTCGGTTGGGGGAAATTTCAAGGATATCCACCATAGGCGCGTCCGAATCCAGATTGAGGGCAATTTTACTGCCATCCCTATTCAGCTCATAAGTGCCGGTGATGGGAGCGCTGCCGCCGCTGAGGATCAGGGTATTGTCCTCCTGAAATTCAAATACATAGTTTTGGTAGATGAGCATAGCCCCTTCAATGGCCATGATTTGCTGCTGGGTTAGCTGGCGGTCGTGAGCATTTTGCACGATTGCCGGCGGGTCGTATTTCCACTTACCGACCAGTATTTGTTTCACCTCATTGTTGTTAGCGCAGCCTGCGAGTGTACATACAGCTAACGCAATAAACAGTACGTTCTTCATGGGATATTTCCGTTTACAGCGATATGCCGGGCTTAATCCCGGCGGGCTCAGATAATATTGTTAAGCAAACATAAAGGCACAAAAGTAGGCCCTCGGCTGTAAAGATGAAACTTTTTGCCCGCATTTTACGAAACGAGTTTCTTTAAACTTTTTCGGTAGTCACGCGGGCTGAGCCCGGTAATCTGTTTGAACTGCCGGTTGAAGTGGGACAAATTATTGAACCCGCTCTCGAAGCTGACGGAGGCAATGGTCTGCGACTCATCGCCCAGCAGGCGACAGGCGTGCGCAATGCGGAATTCATTCACGAACTGGCTGAACGTCTTGCGCGTAAGCTTCTTAAAGTAGCGGCAGAAGGCCGGCACCGTCATGCTGATCAGCTGCGCGGCTTTGTCCAGGCTGACTTCCTCCTGGAAGTTATCCTGCACATAGCCGTAGATGGCCTCGATACGGTCCTGGTCCTGCGCATTGACCTCAAGGGCGAAGCCGCTGGCGTTCAGGGTTTCGTACTCTTTGGACTGCGCCATGTCCTGCAGGATAGACAGCAGCGCCATCAGCCGGTCGAAGTTGTTCATATGCTCCATCCGCTGCAGCCGCTGGCCGACCTCCTGCTTGAGCTTGCCGCTGAAGGACAGCCCCTGCCGGCTGCGCTGAAACAGCTGCCGGATAGCTGCCATTTCCGGTTTGTTGAGGAAATCCTGCCCCAGAAAGTCCTCCTTCATTTGTACCACGATTTCAACATGTTCTTCGAAGACCTCTTCTGTAAAGCCGAAGTGGGGCAAATTGGGGCCCAGAAAGATCAGGTCGCCTTCTTCAAAGTAGGAGATATGGTCACCAATGTGGCGCTTGCCCCGGCCATTGGAAATGTAGACGATTTCGTATTCGGGGTGAAAGTGCCAGTGGGGCCGGTTGCAGTCGTGGTCTTCCCCGTACTGCCGCAGGGTAAAAGAATTACCGAAAACCGGCTCAATTTTTTCGAGTGCCGCAGCTTTTTTCATGATGTTGCGTATAACGGTTATGGCTGGCGAGTCCGTCTGCAGCTCAACCCCGGAAGGGGCGGCTGTTAATTTGGTTGCCGAAGCCCGCGGAGCCGGTGATTCCCGGCCGGACAGGCAATAACGACGGTGGTGGTTAGGGCTACGAGACAGGCCCGCAGCTTTTCATTTGGTATTAGAATCTAAACAACGTCTGCAATACACCGGCAGGCGGCCAAAAGTTCATTCCCGGCCACGGTATCAATATAGTACAAGTAATGGCAAATCCGGGAGAGGAACCGGGATTCCGGCCCCCTTACCTTTGCACCTTCATAAGTTTCATACACTAACTAATTTGATGGTGGCATCGTCCGGCAGGAGGGTGCCATCATTTTGGTTTTCCGGGTTGTTGTACCGGTCAGCCGGTTTCATTATCCTGAAAAGTATTCATCTTTGCATATGATCAGAACTGTTCGTGCTTTTGCCCTGCACCGGCCCAGTCTTGCGGCCGGCCTTACCTTTTTTACCCTGAGCCTGCTGTTTGGCAGCTGGCTGGGCCGTTTGCCGGAAATGCAGGCTGCCCTGATGCTAAGCGAAGGGCAGCTTGGGCTGGCGCTGCTGGGCCTTCCGGTCGGAGCGCTGTGCATTATGCCCTTTGCCGGCTGGCTGACCGACCGGCTGTCGAGCGGGCAGGCCGTCACTTTGTCCACCCTGCTTTTTTGCTGTTTCTTTCCTTTGCCGGCTTTTGCTTCCGGCCCGGGCTGGCTGTTTGCCGGCCTGATGCTTATTGGCCTGACGAACGGTTTCATGAATATATCCATGAATGCGGCAGCTGCGGCTATTGAGCGGGAGTGTCAGCTCACCATTATGTCCATTTGCCATGGCATGTTCAGCCTGGGCGCAATGGTCGGGGCGGGCAGCTCCGGGCTCATCGCCTCTGCAGGTGTTCCCTTGCGCATGCACCTGGTGACTGTGGCCCTGCTGATGGTGGCCCTGCACCTATACCTGCGGCCGACGGTCAGCCAGTTCCCGAAGGAATCCTCCGGTGGCTCTTCCTTTGCGCTGCCGCCGCGGGCGCTGCTGGGGCTGGCTTTCGTAGGTTTCTGCATTATGATCGGGGAAGGGGCGGTAGCTGACTGGGGCGCGATATACCTGACCAAGGTATCGGATGCGAGCCCGCTGCTGGCTAGTATGGGCTACGCCGGGTTCAGCTGTGCGATGGCGCTGGGGCGCTTTGCCGGCGACGGCATCCGGCAGCAGTTTGGGCAGCAGCGCCCGGTACTGCTGGGCAGCCTGCTGGGGGCAGCGGGCCTGCTGCTGGCTATTCTGGTGCCAGTGCCTGTGGCAGGCATTTTGGGCTTTACGCTGGTAGGGCTGGGCTTCTCTTCCGTGGTGCCGCTGTTATTCAGTGCGGCCGCCAATACAGAGGGGATCCCTTCCGGCACCGGTATTGCGGCTATTGCGAGCGCGGGCACCATCGGCTTCCTCATCGCCCCGCCCCTCATCGGCTGGATCAGCGAGCACTTTGGGCTGCCCTTCGGGCTCGGCTTTGTAGCGCTGCTCTCCCTTCTGGCGGCGCTGGCCACCCGTATTTCAAAATAAGGCAGCCCACTGCGGCGGATTTTTGGATTGTAGTGGCTTTGCCTATATTCGCGCATTGATTGCAGGCCAGGCAGTCAGCTGCCCCTGCGCCCTTATCAGGATCAACACGCAATACAGACTATGGAGCAAAGAAAGCAGGTGCTCTCGGCCATTCAGCCGACCGGGCATATCCACTATGGCAACTACTTCGGCGCGGTACAAAACTGGGTGAAGCTGCAGGAAACTTACGATTGCATCTACGGGGTGGTAGACTACCACGCGATGACGATGCCTTACAACCCGAAGAAACTGCGGGAAAATACCTGGGAGCTCATCTTTAATCTTATCGCTCTGGGCGTCAAGCCGGAATCCCTTTTCATACAATCGCTGGTGCCCGAGCATGCGGAGCTGTGCTGGATTTTCAACTGCTTTACCTCCTTCGGGCAGCTTACGCGCATGACGCAATTCAAAGACAAAAGCCAGCAGGCCAAAGAGCAAAGCTCGGACGACTTTATCTCCGCCGGGCTGCTCGACTACCCGGTGCTGCAGGCGGCTGATATCCTGATTTACCGGGCGGATTATGTACCGGTGGGCAAAGACCAGGAGCAGCATCTGGAGCTGACCCGCAATATCGCCCAGCGCTTCAACAATCAGGTGGGCAAAGAGTACTTCGTGCTGCCGGAGCCGCTTTTTACGGAAGTGCCTAAAGTGCGCTCCACGGCAGACCCTACCCGTAAGATGAGCAAAAGTGCCGGTGCCAAGCACTATATTAATGTGTTTGAAGAGGAGAACCGTTTGCGTAAGCAAATCCGCTCCGCGGTGACCGATACCGGAGACACCCCGGAAGGCGAAATGAGCGCTGGAGTACAAAACCTGTTCGAGCTGCTGCGCGCGGGCGGCAATCAGGAGGCTCATCAGTCCCTGATGCAGGCTTACGAAGCGGGCAACCTCAAATACGTGGAGCTGAAAGATGCTGTGGCGGACACTCTCGTGGGCCTGAGCAACGGCTTCCGCGAAAAAAAGGCAGCGCTGCAGGCCAATAAGAAAGAGGTGAAAAATCAGGTGAAAGCTTCTTCCGCCGCGATCCGGCAGCAGGCTCAGGAAACGGTAAAAGAGGTGAAAGAGCTGTGCGGGCTGAGCAATGTCAAATTTTAGGGGCTGAGGCCCGGCTGCCGGGCTGCAAAACTTCGTCAAAAAATGATCATAAAAGTGTGCGGTATGCGCGAGCGGGACAACTTGCTTGCGCTTTCTGAGTTACCTATTGACTGGTTTGGGATGATCTTTTATGCCAAATCCCCCCGGGCGGTAGAAGAATCGCTGGCGGAATGGCTGGAAGCGCAGGAAGAAGCCCTTGCCGGCAAGCAGCGTGTAGGCGTTTTTGTCAATGCGGAAATCGAGGAGGTCCTCAATGCTGTACACGACTATCGCCTGCACCTGGTGCAGCTGCACGGAGAGGAAAGCCCGGAATACTGTCAGCTCCTGCGTACGCTGATGGAGTCCACTTCTATGCGGAAAGCCAAACTGATCAAGGCCTTCCGGGTAGGAGAGGGGTTTGATTTCAAACGGGTGCACCGCTATTCGGCTCACTGTGCTTACTTCCTGTTCGATACGCTGGGCAAGAACTACGGCGGTACCGGGCAGCAATTCAACTGGGAGCTGCTGCAGCAGTACGATGGGGTGACGCCTTTTCTGCTTAGTGGGGGCATCGGCCCGGAAGATGCCGGGGCTGTCCGTTCTTTTCAGCACCCACAGTTGTACGGCATCGACCTGAATAGTAAATTTGAGACAGCGCCCGGCCAGAAAGACATCGCCTCCCTGCAGGCATTTGTGGATGCAATCAGAAAATAGACGCTTATGATCGCGATTGACGAACGCGGGTACTACGGTGAATTCGGAGGAGCTTACATCCCCGAGATGCTGTACCCAAACATCGAGGAGCTGCGGCAGCAGTACGTGGAGATTATTCAGGAGGAGGCCTTCCAAAAGGAGTTCCACCGCTTGCTGCATGACTATGTAGGGCGGCCTACGCCGTTGTATCTGGCGGAGCGCCTCTCGGAGCACTACGGCACCAATATCTACCTGAAGCGCGAAGACCTCAACCATACCGGCGCTCACAAAGTCAACAATACAATCGGGCAAATCCTGCTCGCCAAACGGCTGGGCAAAAAGCGCATCATTGCCGAAACCGGTGCGGGGCAGCACGGGGTGGCCACCGCTACCGTCTGCGCGCTTATGGGCATGCCCTGCGTCGTCTACATGGGCGCAGTGGACATCAAGCGGCAGGCGCCGAATGTTTCTCGTATGCGTATGCTGGGCGCGGAGGTGCGCCCTGCCGAGAGCGGCAGCAAAACCCTGAAGGATGCGACCAACGAAGCCATCCGGGACTGGATCAACAACCCGGTGGATACGCACTATATCATCGGTTCTGTGGTGGGGCCGCACCCTTATCCGGATATGGTGGCCCGCTTTCAGTCGGTCATCAGCGAAGAGACGAAATGGCAGCTGGAGGAGCAGACCGGCAAGCCTAACCCGGATGCCGTCATCGCCTGTGTGGGCGGGGGCAGCAACGCGGCAGGTGCTTACTATCATTACCTCAACGAAGACAGCGTCCGCCTCATCGCGGTGGAAGCAGCCGGCAAAGGCGTACAGTCGGGCGAGTCTGCTGCTACGAGCGTACTGGGCACACGCGGTATCATCCACGGCAGCCGTACTTTGCTGATGCAGACGAAGGACGGGCAGATCGTTGAGCCGTATTCCCTGTCTGCCGGGCTGGACTACCCGGGCATCGGCCCCATGCACGCCCACCTGATTGCAAGCGGCCGGGCGGAAGCGATCAGCATTACGGATGACGAAGCCATGAAAGCCGTATTCTTCCTTTCCCGTAAGGAGGGAATTATCCCGGCTCTGGAAACAGCGCACGCCCTGGCTGCGCTGGACAAGATGGACTACCGCCGCGAGGATGTGATCGTGCTGTGCCTATCCGGGCGGGGCGACAAAGACCTTGAGACGTTTATCCAACACTTTGACGAGTACAAATAAGAGGAGGCATGAACCGTTTGGACCGGCTTTTCAGCCAAAAAGATAAAGACATACTCAATATCTACTTCACGGCCGGCTACCCGGGCCTGGAAGATACCGTGCCGGTAATCCGTGCACTGGATGAGGCCGGGGCAGACCTGATCGAAGTGGGCATGCCTTATTCTGACCCGCTGGCTGATGGCCCTACCATTCAGGAGAGCGGGCAGGTGGCTATACGCAACGGCATGACGATCCCAAAGCTATTCGAACAGCTGCGGGAAGCCCGCAGGCACACCGATATTCCGCTGGTGCTGATGGGCTACTTCAACCCGGTAATGCAGTACGGCGAGCAGCGTTTCTTTGAAGACTGTGCGGCTGCAGGAGTGGACGGGCTGATTCTGCCGGATTTGCCCGTCTATGAGTATGAGCATTTTTACAAACCGCAAATCGAGGAAGCCGGCCTGAAGATGAGCTTCCTCATCACGCCACAGACGGC
>CAJXXJ010000164.1 GCA_913062745.1 uncultured Phaeodactylibacter sp. | reverse complement strand
AGTTGCGTTCAGAGGCAACCTGGGGCAGCAGCAGACCGCTGGCGCCGTGCTTTATGATCATAAGTCCATGCCTGCCTGGAATGATATTTTCCACATCTTCCACTGGGGATAATGGACTGAGGATGGAAATTTCCAGCTCAAGCTGCTCTGTCTCATTTTCACTGAGGGGAGGAAACCTGGGATCATTAAAAGCTGACTGGGCCGCCATTAAAGAAACTGTTTTCCATACAGGCCGGTCCCCGGTTATATGCCCGATGCATCCTCTGAGCCTTCCCTGTATCTTCAGGGTTACAAAAGCGCCCAAATGCTCCTCAAGCCTTTGGGCAGGTGGATCCGGAAGCTTGATGTCAGGATCAAACCTGGACTTGATGCTCAAAAAAGCAATGTCTTTGAGAAGTCCTTTTTTCCGGTTTTTAGCCTTTGCCCAAAAAATAACTATCATAACTCGTAGCACCACCAGGAGTACATTCAAAAAATTTAAAGCCCATCCTCCGTAAGCACTTCGTGAACCGTACAGCCCTGACAAAAAATTAGGAGCAAGCGGCCCTTTCAATTCACTGATGCTTAGTTTCTTATAATTATTGACTGTAAGAGGGAACCTCTGCCTATATCTGGCAGTTGGATAAATAGAGAGGGTGATACTACTGCAACACTGAGACTAAAACATACGTATCTGTATAAAGACGCATGCCCCGGCTGCGATGGGGCTTAGCGGATTTTCCATTTTTTGTTTGAGTCTTTACCGTTTACTCACGCCTTTATCGAAACGAACGAGCCAAATAAGCCTGCCAGTGCAGGCCCTATACTCCTATTCGCATTACCCAAAAAAACGATGCCTCCATGAACAAAGCCCGTCTTCGGAACAAAAAGCTCAACCTGGCCGTAAGCTGGTATAACTTCTGGATTGACTATCCGGCAGCCAGCCATACGTGGACGGGCATTCGCATTCTGGCGGCGCTGGGTGTCTTTGCGCTGTTCATTTTTCTGCTCAGTGTCCGGCTCGGCCTTTTCGGCGCGCTTCCTTCAGACGAAGAATTGACTCGCCTGGCGCAGCCGCAAGCCACAGAAATTTACTTTGCCGACAGTACGCTTATGGGCCGTTACTACCTGGAGAACCGCAGCAACACCTCCTACGAGCGCATTTCTCCCCATCTCATCCATGCCCTTATCGCCACCGAAGATGCCCGCTTTTACGAGCACAGCGGCGTCGACCTGCGTGCCTGGGGCCGGGTATTTTTCAAAACCATCCTAATGGGTCAGCAGTCCAAAGGCGGCGGCAGTACCATCAGTCAGCAGCTGGCCAAAAACCTCTACCCGCGCAAAGACTACGGTGAGTATTCCCTGATCATCAACAAAGCCCGGGAGGTATTCATCGCCCTGCGGCTCGAAAAGCTTTATGAAAAAGAGCGCATTCTGGAGCTCTACCTGAATACGGTGCCTTTCAGCGAAAACACTTACGGCATTAAGGTAGCTGCGCAGCGGTTTTTCAACACCCAACCCGCCCGGCTCACCCCCCGGCAGTCTGCCATTCTGATCGGCATGCTGAAAGCTACTGCTTTGTATGACCCTACCGCTCACCCCGAACTGGCCCAACAACGCCGCAACCTGGTACTTGGCCAAATGGCCCACAATGGCTACCTGCCTGCGGAAGTGGCAGACTCACTGCAGCAACTCCCTATCGATTTGGATTACTACCCCATCACTCACGCGCTCGGGCCGGCGCCTTACTTCCGCGAATACCTGCGGCAGGAGCTCAAGAGACAGCTAAAAGACAAAACGCACCCCGATGGCAGCCCCTACAGCCTGTATACCGATGGTTTGCGGGTGTATACAACCCTTGACCCAGAGCTCCAATACATGGGCGAGCAGGCGATGCGCACGCACATGGCTTATTTGCAAAAGCAATTTGATGAGCACCTGGGAGATCAGCCGGCCTGGGATACCATCAGCGTATTGCAGGCGGCGGTCCGTAACAGCGAGCGCTACCAGCAACTCCGCAAGCAGGGGCTGGATACCACTGCGATAGACTCCATATTCCGTATTCAGCAAGGCATGACGCTGTTTGACTGGCCCAAACCTGTAGAAACGGAGATGAGCCCGCTCGACTCGATTAAGCACTATATGCAAATACTGCACGCCGGCTTTATGGCAGCATCTCCGAAGACCGGTGCTGTTAAAGCTTGGGTGGGCGGACTGGATTATGAGTATTTTAAGTACGACCATGTCCTGTCGCGGCGGCAGGTGGGTTCTACCTTTAAGCCATTCGTCTACGCAGCCGCAATGCAGAAGGGCATCGACCCCTGCCGGCGCTACCCCAATCAGCTGCGGACATACTACCGCTACGACAACTGGACGCCCAAAAATGCGAAGGAGCGCTACGGTGGCTACTATTCCATGGAAGGCGGCTTAGTCAACAGCGTCAACACCGTAACCGTACAAGTCATGATGCAAACCGGACCGGAGCGGGTAGCCGAATTTGCCAAAAACTGCGGCATCTCCTCCCCTCTGCCTGCGGTACCCTCCATTGCATTGGGCGCAGCAGAAGTCAGCCTTTACGATATGGTGCAAGCCTACAGCACCTTCGCCAACCGGGGCAAACGGCCAGACCTCCACTTCATCAAACGGGTGGAGACGGATGCCGGCGAGGTACTGATCGACAACAGCGCGCTGAGCGATAGCAGCCGCTGGCCGCAGGTCATGGACCAGGCTCAGGCCGATATGCTCAACGATATGCTTCAGGATGTTATAGATCGCGGTACGGGCCGCCGTATCCGTTACCGCTATGATATGCGCCAACCGCTGGCCGGCAAGACCGGTACCAGCCAAAACCACAGCGATGGTTGGTTCATCGGCTTTACGCCGGAGCTGGTCATGGGTGCCTGGGTGGGGGCAGAATCCCCCGGCGTGCGCTTCCGCAACCTGGACCTCGGGCAGGGTTCCAATACCGCGCTGCCTATCGTTTCCACCTTCATCCAAAAAGCGGATAAGGACGAGCGCTACCACAAGCTGGTCAACACGCCATTCCCTGAGCTTAAGGATACGCTGCGCAAGCAGCTCCGGTGCCCGAACGTTACCCACCCCCGCCGGGATACGGTCAAAACCATCGCCGCTAAGGACCTGGAGCCAGATTCGGATGAAAAAGCCAGCCTTGAGATCAACCTTAAGGATGTGGTGGATAATTTTAAACAGGAAGAGAAGTAAACGGGATGGATTACGGCCGGGAGTAGTTCTTGTCGCAAAAGGCTTCCACCTCCCTTCGAATTGAAGGATTCAACCTTTGTGGGCTTGACTTTTAGACCCTACGAAAGTATATTGTTATAAAAAACAATGCGCCACTCTATCACCTTTGCCCTGCGTAATAACGAACTTGTAGATATCACTATGGTGGAAAGCGGATTGGGCTGCAATTGCTACTGCCTGGAATGCGGTGCCCGGCTTATCGCCAAAAAAGGGGACCGGCAAGCTCATCATTTTGCTCACGCCAAAGATGCGGACTGCCGGCACGGCTGGGAAACAGCGCTTCACAAAAGCATTAAGCAGCTTATAGCCCGGAAAAAGAGCATTAATGTTCCACCGGTCTATTTGCACCGGCAACGGAAGGCTTACTTCCGCGCTGCCCGGTTTACCTACGACGGGGCAGAAACAGAACCCACCTTAAACGACATACGCCCGGACTTACTTTTAACTGCGGGGCCGAAAAAGCTCCTGATCGAGATCAGGGTGCAGCACGAAGTACCTAAAAGCAAGGTATTTAAACTGAGGCGATTAGGGCTTCCTGTCCTGGAAATTGATGCGCTACAGCTCTACGAAGATCATTTAGCACAAAAGGGTACGCCCGATATAGCAGCCTTCCACGATGCGGTGCTGCGCGGGCTGGACTGCAAGCAATGGCTGTTCAACCCTCAGCAACAGCGGGCGGAGTACCGGCTGCGAAAGCTTGCTGCGGAGCGAAAAGTCAAACCGGGGCGCTACAAGGGCTATCATCAATATATTGTGGAAGGCTGTCCGGCACGGCGGCGGGTATGGCGCTCCGGATTTCGGGAAGGTGAAGCTTATGCCAATGTCATACAGGATTGTATGCATTGCCCGTTTTGCATAGAGCTGGAGTTTGAAAAAACTTATGCAGGTTTCCGGGAGGTCCCGTTGCTGCCCAAAAAAGTACACTGCTGGGGGCATTTGGAAGAAGCGCCTTGCGCCAAGCCGTGGCAGTCTTCGGTTTGATTACCAGCTACCCTATGATCAATATTTTCAGACGGCCCCGCTGCAACAAGGCTTGACCAGTAACGCTGATCAAGCACATTACTAGTGCCTCCGGCACTAGTTAATGGTATTTGAATTATCTTTGTGCTCAAGCATAAAGATAATTCAAATATGGCAAAAGCACTTCCGCCCTTAGAGGCAAGCCCAAGACAGCGTTCGTTGATAAACAAACGCCTAAAGCAAGGCCATCTTAGCCACCGGCTGCATCAGCGCTATGCGCTCCTCCACGGTATGCTAGAGGGCAAAAGTGCCTTTAGCTCAGCTAAGGACTTAGGGCTGCGTGCGGATGTAGGCACACGTTGGTATACTCGATGGGCAAGCAATCAGGGGCGGCTCGAAGCCCTGGAAGTGGATTGTGATGGAAAACCAATCAGCGACCATGAACTAGGCAAACAAATAGATTTAGTCCTTTCTGACCGTGCACGCAGCGGGGTGAAGCCACGCATCACTCAAGCGCAAAAGGAACAAATTGTCGCTCTGGCGTGTAAAAAGCCCTCTGATTATGGGCTTCCTCAAGGGGCCTGGACTAGAGACACGCTCGCCCAAGTGGCTATGGAGCAAAAAATAGTAGATAAGATTTCCCCCAGTCATGTGAGGAACATTTTAAAAAAATCGGGAGGTACGTCCGCATAAGAACCGTTATTGGCTCTTCCCCCGCATCCACAATTGGGAGGCCTTTGCCCAACGGGTACGAACGATCTGCAAGCTAATCCTATTGGCCATCTCAGGGCTGAACAAGGACATACGCCTGTTCAGTGTAGACGAGAAAACAGGTATTCAGGCATTAGAGCGTAAGAGCCAGCCTCTTAGGCCAGGCAGAGACCGGCGGGTAGAGTATGAATACAAACGCCATGGCACTACCACGCTGATGGCGGCTCAGGATGTCGCTACCGGACAACTAATCAGTTACCGCATCCATCCTACTCGCACCGAACCGGACTTTCTATGCTTTATTCAGCGTACTACTGACGTGTTGCAGGAAGGCCAACAGGCCGTCTTTCTTGTTGACCAGCTCAACACCCATATGTCAGCATCTTTGGTCGAGTGGGTGGCTTCTCAAATTGGTTATGTGGGAGACTTGGGCGTTAAAGGCAAAAGTGGGGTACTCAAATCAAAGAGCACTCGTAAAGCTTTCCTCGAAGTCGACCATCATGCCATTCGATTCCTTTTCACGCCTAAGCACTGTTCATGGCTCAATCCTATTGAAAACTGGTTTGGGCACCTTCAGCGAAAAGCACTTAATCATCAAAGCTTCGATTCTATTGAGAGCTTGACAGCCAGAATCGAAAACTTTATTGAATATTACAATTCCTATCTGGCCAAGCCCCTGAAGTGGAAATTCAAAGGCTTTGACCGAAAGAAAGCAAATACGCTTTATTAGTGCCGGAGCCACTAGCCATCCACAAAGAGCGCCGAAATAGAACGGTGCTCATGCGTATTGCGGATCGCCCGGGAAAAGAGCTTGGCCGTGCTGAGCACTTTGATCTTTTCGGATTCCTCCTTCAGGGGGATGGTATCACAAACGATCAGCTCTCCGAGCTCTGAATGAGCAATTTTCTCGTACGCATTACCGGAGAGGACCGGGTGCGTACAGAAAGCGCGCACGCTTTTCGCCCCCTTCTCCATGATGATGTTAGCTGCGCGGCAGAGCGTGCCGGCGGTATCCACGAGGTCATCCACAAGAATGACATCTGCGCCTTCCACATCTCCGATCACGGTCATCTCAGCTACCTCATTGGCCTGCTTGCGGTACTTGTCGCAAATGACGAGCGGGCGGGCAAAGTGCTTGGCGTAGGTGCGGGCCCGTTTCACGCCTCCCACATCCGGAGCGGCAAAGGTGACGTTGCTCAGGTCTAGGTCGTTCAGGTACGGGATGTAGATGGCCTCGCTCTTAAGGTGGTCCACCGGGATATCGAAGAAGCCCTGTATCTGATCGGCGTGAAAGTCCATCGTCATGACGCGGTTAGCGCCGGCGGCCTGCAGCAGATTGGCGATGAGCTTGGAAGAAATAGGCACCCGGGGCTTGTCTTTGCGGTCCTGCCGGGCGTAGCCAAAGTAGGGGATGACCGCCGTAATGTAGCCCGCCGAAGCCCGCCGGGCGGCATCAATCATGAGGAGCAGCTCCATCAGGTTTTCCGTAGGCGGGTAGGTAGACTGTATGAAGAAGACGTAAGCTCCCCGCACAGATTCGTTGATGACGGGCTGCATTTCGCCGTCGCTGAAGCGGTTGATTTTCAAGTCGCCGAGAGGATGCCCGTAGTAGTCGGCGATACTGTTTGCTAAATAAGCAGAAGTATTGCCGGAAAAGAGTTTCACCTCGAGCATTGGATGCGTGTTCATTTGCCGATTTTTTGCCTGAGTTGCAAAGGTACAAACTATGCGAATTTAATTCCGGCTAAAACCAAATTCATCCGTCCGGGGCGCATCATTGGCGATGCGGTTCGCTTTTTCAGCGAAAAATGCCCCGGATTAGTCGAAGGAAGCTGCCGGGGGAACTAAAGGTCGGTACCTTCGAGTCCAAAGGCGGATTATATCGTTCGCTTTCACGACTACTGAATGCCATGCCTGGAGTATTTTTTGGAGATTGGTGGGAACAGCTCAGTTGGTTACAGCAAAGCTTCTGGCTTGTAGCGGTTTCCAGCAGTTTGCTTCTGCTTATCCTTATCGTACTCAGCCTGCTGCAGCCGGAAACGGAAGCAGAGGCTACCGCTCGTCTGGCGCGCATTTTTAATCCCCGCACCATACTGACCTTCCTGGCTTTCTTCGGTTGGATCGGCCTGCTGTCCTCTACCCGGGGCGGCTCCGATACCCTGTCGCTAATTCTGGGCGGCATCGCCGGCCTGATTGCGGCGGCGGCGGCTAAGGGCGTTACCCTGATGCTGCTGCGGCTGGCTCCCCGCTCCCAGCCGATGGATCATGCACGCCTGCTGCAGACGACCGGGCGGGTGCTGCATACGGTGCCTTCTCACCGCAATGGCTTCGGCAAAGTCCACCTCGATCTGAGCGGCATGCCCTACGAACTGGAAGCGATGACGGCTGGCGTGGAATTGCGTGCCGGAGAGCCGGTGCGGGTAGTGGGCGTGCTGGAAGGCCGTGTATTGCTCGTTGAGCCCGCTACGGATAATGGCTATCCGCATGAGTCGCATCAGATGGGGCGGCTGTAGGAGAGGGTGGTTGAGGGGGCATGGTTTATAGTTTATAGTTCATAGTTTATAGTTCATAGTTTATGGCCGCTAGGCGTTGTTATTTAGAGAAAAGCAGACTCCCTCACTTACCTTTCATTCTATAGTCCATAGTTTTGATATAGACAGGATTGCCATTTGAGTGGCTTCATTTTATGGCTAGTGGTCTGTCAAGTGTTAATTTATGGGTTGAGTGGGAGCGAATTTTGAGGCTAATCAACCTGCCTGACTGCG